>CAZCHW010000081.1:0-7964 GCA_964498375.1 uncultured Syntrophomonadaceae bacterium
AGCCTAAACCCATTACGGCAGCAACATTACCTGCGCCACCAATTAATTCGAACTCGGCAGTATCAATAAAATTTGTTATCCCATAAACCACAGCCAGTGTGCCGACAACATTCTCTTTAGCAATAAAGCCGGTAATAGCTGCGGCGGCAAGCTGCCAGACACCAAATCCCAATGGAATAAACAAGAGGGCAAAAGGTCCAGCCAGCCCGGCGAGAATACTTGTGCTTTCCATTCCTTCTTCAACTACCTGAAAACCCCAGGTGAATGTTTGCATCATGTGCACAACGGCATTACAGATGAGAATAATGGTTGCAGCTTTCACAATAAATGCTTTTGCCCTGGAAAACATGGATATAAATGCTCTTTTAAAGCTGGGGATCCTGTATTCAGGAAGTTCCATGATGAAGTATGACGGTAAAGCATTTTCTTTAGTAATACGACGCACAATTAATGCGCCAATAATTATTATTGCAATCGCAACAAAATACATTGATGTACCTACCCAGGCGGCGTCACCAAAAAATACCCCGGCGAACAAGGCAATAATTGGCAATTTGGCTCCACAGGGCATAAATGGAGTGAGCATAGCAGTTGTGCGTCTTTGGCGATCGTCCCGGATAGTGCGGGTGGCCATCACTCCGGGTATGGCACAACCGGTGCCGATGACCATCGGAATGATTGACTTTCCAGAGAGGCCTACTTTTTTCAGGTATCGGTCCATCACAATTGCTACACGGGCCATATACCCACTGTCCTCAAGCAGGGCAAGCATAAAGAAGAGGACCATAATCAGGGGCAGAAAGCCGAGCACAGCACCAACTCCGCCGATAATTCCGTCCAGTAATAACGAACTAAGCACAGGGGATACCTCACTGCCGAGTAAGCCGGCGGCAAAAACGTAAAGTTCATCAATCCATCCAACGAGCCAATCAGCGACAATCGGACCAACGTAGGTCTGGGAAAGCGAAAAGATAAAATAGATCACCGCTGCAAATATCGGAATACCGAAAAACTTGTGAGCAACAATCCGGTCAACTGCATCCTGCGTGGTTTGCTTGTTGCTTGCGACAACTCTCGCTTCCACCATTTGGACAAGTTTTTCAATAAAAGCAAACCGGGTTCGATCGTTTTTTTCTGCTGTTTCTTGATCGAAAATTTCCTCTTCAGCGCCTCTGAAAAGAGGCAACTGCTTTTTACCGGCCTGGTTCACTGCAGTTTCGATCAGCTTGCTTAAACCAATTCCATCGATTGAAGCTGTTTCGACAACAGGGCAACCCAGCTGTTTGCTAAGTTCACCGGTGTCAATACTAATCTTTCTTTTAGGGAGCAGGTCACTTTTGTTGAGCGCTACAATCACCGGGATGCCAAGCTCTAAAAGTTGAGTGGTAAAAAAGAGACTTCTGCTTAGGTTCGTAACATCAACAATATTAATAATCACATCAGGCTGATCTTTGATGATGAAGTCGCGGGTTATACTTTCCTCAGAACTAAATGGTGAAAGGGAATAGGCGCCGGGTAAATCGACAACCCTGATTTTACCTTCTCCCTGATAGAGATTCTTTCTTATATATCCTTCTTTTTTAGCAATCGTCACGCCAGGCCAATTTCCAACGTGTTCTATTTTTCCGGTAATGGCGTTAAATAGAGTGGTTTTACCGCTGTTTGGATTTCCTGCCAATGCAATTCTCATATTCTCCTCCTGATCCATAAAAATTTGTTAGCTATAACTAACATTTTACCTAAAAAAATGCCCGGAACTCAAATCAGAATCGCCCGGGCCAATTCCTCATCTATGCTATATCTTGCATCTTTAATGTTTATGACAAAATTTTCGGCCAAACCAGATATAACTGTTACTTGCTCACCCTCAAAACAGCCAAGGGTAAATAAAAATTCCTTCATACCGGCTTCACGGGCATTAATACCCTTGATGGTGTAAGTAGTATTCAGATCAGCATTGGTCAAATTAATTGCTTCCTGCCTCTGCTGGCCGGCTTCGTCTTTTGTCATGCTGCCTCTGAATAGTTTGCTGGCAATAGTTAGTTCCATAATGGCCTCCCCAGGGTTAAATTTTCTACCCTTTCTATTTCGCTTCAAAATATTCCTCAATTGCCCTGAACATGGACTCACTAATTACATGCTCCATGCGACAGGCATTTTCAGCTGATTCATAGGGACTTAAGCCCAGCGATTGCTCCAGGTACCGGGCAATTAGTCTATGCTTATTGTATATTTGTCCGGCTATCTCCCTGCCTTTTTTGGTTAAGGTTATCGGTTGATAAGACTCTTTAGTGATTAAGTCCTCTTTTTCCAGTTGGCCCATAGCCTTGCTTACACTTGGCTTTGTTACTCCCAGGTTTCTGGCAATGTCAACCACATGGGCATGCCCATGCTCCTTTTCAAGGATGTAGATTGTCTCCAGATACATTTCGCTTGATTCATTTAGGGACATGTATAATTTGCTCCTTAAAGGCTTTCACTTTGTTAGCCTTGGCTAACAAAACTTATTATAAACCTCTCCCTGCCGCCTGTCAACACTAAATTCGCTAATTCATAATATAAAATCTAGCCAGGGGACGGTTCTCTGGCTAGATTTAATAAATGACTACCTGCCATCAATTTGGGAGAGTTTACTATCCAGAGAACCGTCCCCTGGCTAGTAATCTTCTTCTGGTTCAGGTTTAACGCGTTTTTTCATTATTAGTTTCAGTATTTTTAGTTTGATGTAAACGATTACTACAACGGCACAAGCAATTAACACCCACCAGTACCATTCCATCTTTACTCACCTCCCGTCTTCATCAAACGATTGTTGGTTAGTTTAATTGTGGCAACCAGCACTAAAATACTTAGCGCAAATGTCAATAGGGCAGCGGGCCAGAACAGGCTCTCTGCCTGGGTTCCAAAAAAAATGTTTCTCAGCATCTGAAATTGCCAGTAGTTTGGCAGAGGGTAAAAGACAGGCTGCCATTGTCCGGGAACAAAGAGCGAAACAATTGGCAGCGCCAGGTAGAGAGGCATTAGCACTTTTATGACTGCAATAGCACTAACCTGGTTACCGGCTAAACCACCGACTATCAGGGTCAGGGATGTAATGATCAAAACCGACATGAACAGGGCAATGATCAGCAGCAGGTAGTTGATCGCAGTTCCGAAAAGGATCAGGGCTGTCCCCAGGGTAACCAGGGAGGCAACAACTATTGCACCGAGCGCTCTGGCTATTATATAACGCCACTTGCCGATCGGACTAACCGACAGAGCACTGATTGCCCGGGTATCTTTTTCATCAATAATATTAAAACCGGAAGCTATCCCGCCCAGCATTAAGGCAAGCATAATCAGCGAAAGGACCAGGATTTCCCTGAATAACGATGAGCTTTCACCAATGCTTACAGCTTCAAAATCGACCAGTTGTTCTGCAGCAGTGACAGCGGTCAGAACTGCTTTTCCAGCATCTATAATTGCTTCCGGCTCATTCCCTTCAAACAGCAGCACCAGCTTGCCGTTACGCGCAAGCAGACCGGGCACAGCATCGTTTCGCTCCACCCGGGCAACTACTTCTGCTTCATCAGCCAATACTTCCACCACTGCGTAATTTACCAGGGCTGAGCCAAATTGTTGATCAACTTCACGGGATAAAGCAACAGTTAAACCCGTTGCCTCTACTGTGGGAAGAAAGAGACGAACCAGCAAAGCCAGCAGCAGCGGTGAGACAATCATGTAAAGAATAATATTATCACGCCTAGCTGTTGCCAGATCTTGACGCATCAGATTCAAGATCGCTTTCATTTAGCGCCCCTCCTTCATTAATTTATAATTTACTGCCAGGTAACAGAGTAGGTACGAAACAGCAGCTACAGAAACTAAATATATAAAGAAAGGCAGCAGTTCCCGCCCCGAGGGAAACAAGATTTCGCGCAGAGCAAAGATGATCGGGTACGAGGGCAGGTAAGTCACCCATTTAGGGGCAAAAGAAGGCCAGCCATATGATATAACTGGAACCATATTGATCATTAACAGGGCAATGCCGACAAAGAGCCATTCCGAAATATTGTTAAAAAATACGGCTACAACCAGGCCCAGGCATGTGTAAAGGAAACATCCTAGTGCAATGGTAATTAACAGGGCCGGGTAATTCAGCTTCAAGCCTATGGTTGGCATGATCATCAGCATCCCATAGAGCAGGCCGATCAGGGTAAATACCGCAGCTTTGGCTAAAACATATGATGCAGTATTGCCTGGACTAACCCGGTAAGCTCGATTCACCCCTTCCGCTTTCTCCTGAAAGAGCAGCACTGCAGCCATCAGAAAACCTAACACTATTACCTCAAACGCCAACAATGGCGGAACAGCATTCTGATTCTGGGGCACCCGCGCTGAAGGAGAACGCAAAAAGTCAACCTGGTAAACCGAACTGCTTTCCTGATCGTAATAAGGGCGTAACGGTTTTTCCAGGGCAGCTGCAATCAGGTTAAGGTTCTGGCTGCTGATTGTGCCGAAGTGCAGCAGGGTAATTTTGGGCACGCCGGCTTTTTCAGTAAAATAAACACCAATTGAACCGGGGTCGGATAATACTGCCTGCTCCAGATCTTCCAGGCTGTTTAATAAAAATGCTTCTTCCAGCCCATCGAGACGGGCTTCCTGTTCAAGATAACCCGCCTCTGAAGCATCGTAGAAGTAGTAGGTATCTTCTACATCATAATCAGCTGGAATAACCAGCAGTATTATTAAAACAATCGCCACCAGCGCCCCGGCTACTACCCACATCAGGGCATTACGTGAGGCAACTGTTAAATCTTGCATAAATAGTGACAGAAAGCGACCCATCATGCAGTCAGCTCCCTTCCGGTAAGACGGATAAAGATCTTTTCAAGGCTTGCTTCCTGGGTGTGCAGTATTTGCACCTTTTTGTTAGCTATTACATCCTGGATCGCTTTGCGATCAGCTTCACGGTCCAGGAAGTAAAGGCTGGTTTGTACAGCGTCATTTTCAAAATATTCGACCCGGACAGCCTTTTCACCATATTTAAGTTTTAACGTCCGCGGTGAATCCATGGCAGCGATGGAGCCTTCATTGAGAAAAGCTACCCGGTCACAAATTTCTTCAGCTGTATACATATTATGAGTGGTGAGAAAGATCGTTGCTCCTTCTTTTTTCCGGGCTAAAATTATTTCTTTTACTTTAGCTGCTGTAACCGGATCAAGTCCGGCTGTCGGTTCATCCAGGAAGAGTATGTCCGGGTTGTTGATTAAAGCACGGGCAAAGACAAGGCGCTGCTTCATCCCTTTGGAATAGGCGGCTACTTTCCTGCTTGCCGCTTCGCGGAGCTCTACCAGATCTAGTAGATCCAGGGGCGGCTGGGTAGGCACATCGAAAAGCCCGGCATAATAGCGCAGGTTTTCCAGACCGCTTAACCTGGTATAAAGGTTCGGATGTTCAAAAGAGACTCCGATCCGGTTAAAAAAAGCGCGTCTGATTTTACCGATAGGCTGTTGATCATAAAGCACCTGGCCCTGCTGGAGTTTCAAAAGGCCGGTCATTATATTTTGCACCGTGCTCTTCCCGGCACCACTTGGTCCGAGAAAGCCAAAGATCTCCCCTTGATCAATTTGAAAAGAAATGTCCTTAACCGCATATTTCCCTTCACCTGTGTAATCATGAAAAAGATTCTTAACCTCAATCACGGCTATTCCCCCTTGTCAGTTTCTCCAGCATCCTTAACCCGCCGGATTAACTGTTCCATTTCTGCGAGATAATCATGCAGGGCTTTTAGCCCGGCAGGAGTTAACATCACATCGGTAGCCGGTTTACGCCCAACTATCCGCTTATCAATCCTGATATAACCTGCTTCTTCAAGGTTGCGCAGCTGTATGGAAAGGTTACCGGCAGTCAGGGCAAGATTGTCTTTTAACTCGACGAAAGGAACTTTGTTTTCTTCACTGGCGGCAAGATAGCTTAGAATTAGCAGGCGGACTCGTTCGTGAATAACTTTATCAATTGCCGGCTGGTTAATTTTGTTTCCATTGTCAGCCATATTTATGCTTTCCTTCTACGCGGCAGGTAACTTCCGGCAGCCATAATTAAAAACCCGATCCCGAATCCAATCATTAGTTGTAACAAGACCGCTAAGCCCGGCAGCCAGATCAGAAATACAATGCCTGTTAAAAGTAACCAGGTCCCGAGCAGAACCATTTCCTGCATGTAAAATAAAATTGACAAAGCAAAACAGAGTAGGGCAAAGAAAATCATCAGCAGAGGCATGGCAAGCTGCTCCAGGCCGCTGAAGCTAAAATAAAGGGGTAGAATAATAAGAGTTAAAAAAAAGGGTATCAGTAGGGTTAGAAAACGATCGGTATAAATTGCTTCAACGAACTGGATTAAAGTAATCTGCTCGTTTATTTCACGGGCTCTGACAAAAAAATTGCGGATTTTCAGCGCACCTACAGCAACGAAGGCCAGACCAATGGCAATATAGAGCACCAGTTTAACCTGAGCGGGAATCAATTCATAACCGCCATACTTGAGAATAAAAAAGTAGAACAGGGCCGGAAAAATGATCAATAAGGCTCCGGTGATCAGGGCAACCAAGCGCAGCGCCTTGGAAACCTCCATATACTGCAAAATCGAACCGCTTTTGTTTACCGCCTTCTTTATAAACGCTAAGTCTTCGGCCAGTCTCATAATGTCTTCACGCTGTTCAACCTGATTTTCACTCATTAAATTCACCCCATTGATGTGGTTTATATTATAAACTACTTATTATTATAAATTAGTTTATCTTTTTGTCAACTGTTATTTTGGCAAAATAAAAAACTAGCCAGAGAACCGTCCCCTGGCTAGTTTTTTGGGGGGTGAAAGATATTTAACGTTTAAAACCGGTAATTGAATCTAACAGCGGCACAATATTTGCTGTAGCTGAGGCACAGTAGTCCGCGCTGACGTAAGCACGAGTATCTTCATCGGCAGCGTAACCACCGATGATTATAGTTTTACCATCGCGCAAACCTTCACTCTCAATTGTTTCAATTAACTCTTTGACCTTTTCAATACAGTTTGTCAGCAGAAAACAAATGCCAATTATTTTTGCATCGCTGGTTTTAATCTGATCTATAAAGTTAATTATCGGCACATCCACTCCCAGGTCCAATACCTCATAACCTGACGATCTAAGCAGGTAAATTACTATATTTTTTCCGAGATCGTGGATATCTCCTTCTATGGTGCCGATGATAATCTGGTTGTCGAATCGTTTTTCTGCCTGGAGGGGGGAAGGCAGGTAGGGTTCAACCAAATCGGTTATTTCTTTCAGGATCGCCTCACTCATCACCAGGTCAGCTAAAAAGTATTCGCCTTCCTGATAGCGCTGACCGACCATTTCAACCCCAACGCGACTGCTTTCAATAATATCGACTACCGGAATTTTTTGATCAAGATATTCCCTAACCAGGGCTGTTGACCTATCAATGTCCAGGGCAGCAATTGCCCGGCTCAAGGCTTTATACATAGCGGATATCCCCCTCGTCCTCGGTTTTCTTCAGTTCGTCAATGTTCCAACCGTTATAGCTGACAAAACGGTAGCGGTCGCCCCTGAAAATTGACTTTCCCCAGGCTATTATTTTGTTTTCCTGATCGTATATCGTTTCAGTCATGAAGAAAACCGGTGCTCCTGCCTTGATCTTTAGAATTTCCGGTTCATCGTATTTAGCCCCTGATGACATTAAAATACGCTTAGTTCTTGAGGGGCTATGCTCACTGTGTTGTGATGCAATAGCAGTAAGGCTCATATCTTTAAGCTGGTTTTCGATTAAAGGAGCTCTTTTAGCATAGACGGCATAAAATGTTTTGTAGATTAAAGGCAGGTTACCGGTTTTTGTGACCAGCCGGCAGTAGAGGCAAAGCGAGCCGAGTGTAATACCAAGCTTGGAACTAATGTGCTGATCGGCTTTTATAATTCTGCACTCCAG
>CAZCHW010000082.1:0-7896 GCA_964498375.1 uncultured Syntrophomonadaceae bacterium
CCATCATCTTTGGGACCTGTGGACAGCCGAGAAATTGTTTATGCTAACCAGTGGCCTTACTGTATGTTACATAATTAAATTGGTCACATCTATTTTCTTTGGAAAAAGCAATCCTGACAACATGGCTAAACTTGACAGTCTAAAAAATGGTGAGAGCTGGATTGAAAAGCTAATAGCTCTTAGTTTTATAGTGATTATTACAGGGCTGGGCCTTTTCCCGGAATTAGTTATAAAAAAAGTAATCGTCCCGATGATGGGAACATTTACATACAACGATTATTACGTAAATTATCTGGAGAAAACCAATGTCTGGAATATTGCTGACCTGACCGGTATAGCAGTCGGTTTGCTGATCGGTTTATCTGTATTTTACCTGGCCAGGCGAAAAGATCTCTTCACAATAAAAACTCCTGATTATCTCAGTGTGGAATATTCAGTTTACCAACCGGTAACACAATTTTTGAGGTATGGTTTTACCAGGGCTGGTCGCCTGGTTGATGATAACTTGAATCGGGGTTTTCACGGCTCACCTGCCCTGCTTAATCTTATAGCCAGGCAAACTGATTATTTTGATACTGATTTGTTAAAAAAATTAGGAACGGGTTCGACAGCACTGGTTGCCGGTGGTTTTAATTATCTCCATGAATACTGGCTTTTAACGATTCGCTCTTTCTTTGGTCGACTGGGGTTGCAGCTGCGAAGAATTTTTATGACACTGTTTAAGTTTGACTACAGCACTAAGGGAGATCAGCGATTCCAAACTTTTAATATCTCCAATATAGATTTCGATCTATATATTGTATTAATTCTTGTCGGGGTAATTCTGGCTACAAGTTTACTCTTTATCTTGTAGAAGAATAGTCATATAATATCAACCATATGGTTTTAGTGTTAATAATTACCGGGCTGGAGGCGATAATTTTGAATCTGGTTTATCCCCAACCAATCATTGCTGTTCTTGTGCCGATTATAGGGGCACTGGCAATCCGCTTCCTCGATGAAGAAAAAACTCAAACCCGCCATATCATTGCCCTGATCTCTGTGGGGGTGGTTTTTCTCTCTGTAATTTCAATGTTACCTGCTGTTTTATCCGGTTTCACAATTGAAATTCAACTTTTAAAAATATTTGAAGGTATGGGGATGCTGTTGAAGATCGATGCCCTGGGAATGGTATTCGGCCTGGTTTCTTCAACTTTATGGGTTTTTGCTACAGTATATTCTATCGGTTATATGGCTCATGAACATGGGCAGCGTAATTATTTTGTATTTTTTGTTTTATCGTGCAGTGCGGCAATGGGAGTAGCTTTTGCCGGTAATTTGCTAACTCTGTATATTTTTTACGAGTATTTGGCCATCTGTACTTACCCGCTGGTTGTCCATGCCGGCACAAAGGAATCTGTAAAAGCCGGGATTAAATATATTAGCTATAGTCTGGCCGGCGGTGCGCTGGTATTTCTATCAATTTTTATGATTTACGATTTAGTTGGAACACTTGATTTTACACCGGGAGGTATACTGGGTTCAGTAGCTGAAGTAAACGGGACAAGGATAACGGTGATCTTTGCCCTGTTAATTGCCGGTTTTGGAACAAAAGCAGCCATTATGCCCCTGCACTCCTGGCTACCCGGTGCAATGGTGGCTCCCACTCCTGTAAGTGCTTTGCTTCATGCTGTAGCTATTGTCAAGGCAGGGGTTTTTGGTATTGCCCGGGTCTTTTTCTCAATCTATGGAATTGTAGTTCTTGCCGGTCTGAATGTTACCGGTGTCCTGGCTGTTTTTATATCTTTTACGATCATAGTTGGATCCCTGATGGCAATCAAGCAGACCGTTCTCAAGTTAAGATTGGCTTACTCTACTATTGGGCAGCTCGGTTATATTACTCTTGGTATTTTAATGCTGAATCCCCTGGGTGCCACCGGCGGTTTAGTCCATATTATTAACCATGCTATTCTGAAAATTACCCTCTTTTTTTGCGCAGGAATGATCATCACCGTTACGGGAAAGAAGAATTTAAACCAGCTCCATGGGATTGGGAAACAGATGCCTCTGACTATGATTGCTTTTACCATTGGAGCCCTTGGTTTAATGGGGGTTACTCCCATTGTCGGTTATATCAGTAAATATTATATTTTAGCCGGATCTTTGGAAGCAGGTTTGCCGGTTTATGGTTATATAATTCTTGGCAGCACTGCGCTAAATGCTATATATTACCTGCCGATTATTGTTAATGCCTTTTTCAAGGAAGGCCAGTTTGTCCGGCAGCCAGGTTTCGAGGCTCCACTGACTATGCTGGTTCCAACCATGATATTAGCTGTATTTGCAGTACTTTTCGGACTGTTTGCCAACTTTACTACTATTCCTTTTATTGAAGCTGTAGTTAAAACAGTTTTTTAGCCGGAAAGGAGGGAAATTATCGTGCCTGAAAAACAAACAATCACCTCGATCATACCGGCCATGATATTCTTGATTCCCCTGCTGGGAGCAGCGGGATTGATGTTGGCTGACCGGTATCGTCCGTTATGGCGCAAACCGGTATTAATTGCGGCCGTTGCAGTGCCGCTGTTGATGGCTGTTGCTCTTTGCCCCGCGGTTCTTGCCGGGAAAGTATATTACCTGTTTTTGAATGTGCTGCCCCCGGTGGGATTAGAACTAAGAGTTGACATGCTTTCACTGTTTATGATCCTGCTTTTTGTATTCTTTAGTATGATCATCGTTGTGTATGCGCTTGGTTATTACCGGGATAAGCCGGAGGGCAGGATATTTTTCTATTTCCTACTGCTGGTCATCGGTGGAAGCTTCGGCGTTGCTTTAAGCGGGAATATGCTGACATTCTTTCTATTCTTTGAATTGATGTCGCTTTCATTTTTCCCTTTGGTTGCCTATAAATCGACACCGGAAAGCCACAGTGCCGGTTTAAAGTTCTTTTTTATGACTATTTTCTCAGGAGTTGCTCTGTTCTGGGCGATCTCAATTATATATACTTCTGCCGGAAGCTTAACTTTTGGCCAGGGCGGCCTGGTTCTGGAAAAATCCCCTTATCTGCTGGTTGCTTTCATCTGCTTCCTAATCAGTTTCGGTATTAAGGCGGCGATGATTCCTTTGCATTTTTGGATGCCAGATGCCTATCGTGCAGCCCCCACACCGGCGGCAACAATATCCTCAGTGATTATGTTGAAAACCGGTGTGTTTGGATTAATCAGAGTTTTTCATGATATATACGGACTCGCGTTTATCCAGGAAAGCGGCTGGAATAATATCCTATTGGTTTTAGCTATAACCAGCATGCTCTACGGTTCGATTTGCGCGTTTGCCCAGGATAGCTTGAGCCGCAGGCTTGCATATTCAGGAATAGCCCAGGTTGGGTATATGCTTCTCGGATTGTCCATGTTAACTGAACAGGCCCTGGTAGGAACGGTCTACCATATTATGGCCCATGCGTTCATGAAAGGTTGCATGTTTTTGTGTGCCGGGGTGATTTTTGTAAATACAGGTAAAACTAAGATCAGTGAAATGAAAGGTATCGGCCTGCAGATGCCGGTGACCATGCTTGCTTTTACCTTAGCTTCTGTAAGCGCTGTCGGCATCCCGCCATTTAATCTTTTTGTCAGTAAATGGCATCTTGGCTTGGGAGCTTTGCAGGCTGGTATGCCGGTCATCATTATAATACTCTTACTTAGCAGCATTTTGAATGCATCTTACTATTTTCCTATTTCGATCAATGCTTTTTTAGGATGCCGGGAATTAAAAAATATTGAACGGCAGCGGTTGCGCTTGCAGCCTCTGCGGATTATCCCGGTAATTGTCCTGGCCGCAGGAGCTTTTATCTTTACCATGATGCCTGTTAACTGGCCGCTAACCCTGGCCAGGGCTGTAGCTGCTTTATATTTTTAGCCGGACCGGTTAAAATCGGTACTGCTATAATAAATATTTGTTGCCAGCGGTTTTAGTCCATAAGGGTCAATGTCTTCCGGAGGTGAGCTGTTATGGAATATGAAATAATCCATACATTTTTACCGGCTGTTATAATCTTTGTTCCAATAATATCGGGTCTTGCTCTCTTTTTCTTTTCGGAGCGTTTATCTCCGTACAAGGAACATATCTGCATCGGTGTAACCGGTTTGTTTTTTCTTCTTGTGTTAAGCATGTACCCGGCGATCAGGGAAGGGAAAATATTACTTGGTTTATTTCAATACTTTTCATTTCCTCTTTCCGTTTCTTTCAAAGTCGACCAACTCACCTTTTTCCTTGGGATATTTTTCTCCTTTGTCTGGTTCATGGCAGCAGCTTATTCTCCCGGATACATGGCTCATGAACATAAAAAAGAGCGGTACTATGCATTTTTCCTAATGGCCGAAGGGGGCTGTATGGGAACAATTTTTGCCGGCGATTTATTAGGCTTGTTCCTCTTTTTTGAATTTATGGCCCTGACCACATATGTTCTTATTGCTCATGAAGAAACACCGGTAACCATGTTTGCCGGGGCCAAGTACCTGTATATGACTGTTGGAGGTGGTTTAGCTGTATTCTTTGGCTTGCTGGTTACCTACTACCTGACTGGCTCGGTAGTTTTTAACCGCCCTGGATTAATCACTGAACCTTCAACCCTGGCTTTTGTCGCTTTTATTGCCTTCATGATTGGTTTCGGCTTGAAGGCCGGTATGTTTCCTGTTCATGTTTGGTTGCCTGATGCTCACCCCGCTGCGCCTTCTCCGGTTAGTGCTGCGCTTTCAGGAATTATGCTAAAAACAGGAATTTACGGCATGATCAGGGTAACCTTCAATATTTACAGCCCCGGCTTTATCGCCCAGATTGGTGGAGCAGATATTATGCTGATTCTGGCTGCAATAACAATCCTGCTCGGATCGGCAATGGCATTACTGCAGGATGATTTAAAGCGGCGGCTTGCTTACTCAAGTATTGCCCAGATTGGCTATATTATGCTGGGCTTGTTTCTTTTAAATGAGCAGGGCTTAACCGGTGGTTTATATCATTTATTTACTCACGCTTTCATGAAAGGGTTGTTGTTCCTGTGCGCAGGAGCCATTATTGTTCAGACCGGTATACGTAACATAAGCAGCATGAAAGGGATTGGGCTGAAAATGCCGCTGACCATGATCTTTTTTACCATAGCTTCGTTAACTATGGTTGGGATACCGCCTTTCAACGGATTTATCAGTAAATGGCAACTGTCACTGGCTTCGCTTGATGCCGGGCAGCCTGTATTTGTGGCAATTCTTATTGTCAGCAGTCTGCTCAATGCTGCATATTATTTCCCGATTGTTATTACGGCCTTTTTCCCTGGTGAAAAAGATAGCCACCACGATCATGAAGAACCTGAAAATGATCAGAGAGATTTAAATACTGAACACAAAATAAAGTTGTCCCCGGACCAGCATCAGGATGGGCATACCGGCCATACATATTATGGCGGGAAACTCGGTCTGGAGGCTCCCTGGCATATGGTTGTCCCGATGGGCATCCTGGCTCTGGGTTGTGTTGCCTTTGCTCTTATGCCTTACAACTGGGCCTGGGAACTTGCTCTTGCTGCTGCAAAATCCCTGTTCAATATGTAGACAATACCTTGTAAATTAAGCTATAATCGCTTTTGTCGTTCAGTGGTATTTTGATCATGATTGATCATCATATCTGCTTTATGTTTTGAATTGAGTTTAAAGGAGTCCAGGGCTTTTGAACGATTTAATTGCTGATTCTATCAGTTTTGAAAATCTGCCCCTGCTGATCGCCCTGACGCCGATTGTGGGGGCGGTTTTTGCTGCCTTTTTTGGTGACTTTTCAGAACGGCTCCGTGATTACTTTTTGTTACTTTTAACCGGGGCGGTTGTGCTGCTTTCCTTTTATTTACTGCAGGAAAGCTGGGTAAACCCGGTTGTAAAAACCTATGCTGTAGGTTTTGGCAACATTCCTTTGCATTTTCGGGTCGATAAGTTAGGCGCTATTTTTAATCTTTTATCAGCCTTTATCTGGTTTCTGGCGACACTCTTTTCGATGACATACATGAGCCATGAGAAACGTCGCAACCGTTACTATTATTTCTACCTAATTACACTGGGTGGTTGTCTGGGCGTATTTTTAACCGCCGACCTTTTCAGCCTTTTCTTCTTTTTTGAAATGATGTCCATCGCTTCATACCTTCTGGTAATCCACACTCAGACCGAAGAAGCTGCCAGTGCGGGCAGGCTCTACCTGTTTCTGGGCATTTTCGGGGGCCTCTGCATTCTTGCTGCAGCAATGGCTATTTACTGGTACACCGGAACAGTTCAACTGACCCCTTCGCTGGAGGCGCTTGTTTCTATTCCGGCCCGCAGCTTTTTAGCGGCTCTATTAATTATCGGATTTGGTATCAAGGCAGGCATGGTACCGTTACATATCTGGCTGCCGAAAGCACATCCGGTAGCTCCGTCACCGGCAAGTGCCTTGCTTTCCGGAATTATGATTAAAACTGGTGCTTACGGAATCATCAGGGTTGTCACGGTTCTCTATACACCTGCTGATCCAGAAAGTGAAATGTTATGGCACTTCTCAGCTGATTTTGGTTATATTATTATCTGGTTCGGCATATTAACCATGTTTTCAGCAGCGTTTATGGCGCTATTCCAATCTAACGCCAAAAGAATTTTGGCCTACAGCAGTGTCAGCCAAATGGGCTATATCTTAATGGGTATCGGAGCTTGCGCTTACCTTGGGTTGGAAGGGCCGATGGCTATGGGTGGCTTTACTTTGCACATTGTCAATCATGCCTTTTTTAAAGCAGCCATGTTTATGATGGTCGGGGCTGTCTATTTTCGAACCGGGGAAATTGAATTAAACAGGCTTGGCGGTTTATGGCGAGACTTTCCAGTGACATCTGCTGTTTTCCTGATTGCAGCAATGGGTATTGCCGGTATTCCCGGATTAAATGGTTATACAAGTAAAGTTCTGCTGCACCATGCTATAGTCGAAGCTTATGAACATCATCATGCATATAGCCTCTATCTTGCAGAGCGGATTTTTATGCTTACCGGAGCGATGACGACTTGTTATATTGCCCGTCTTTTCAGCTCAATATTTTTAGGACACCGGCCCCGGTCTTTAGTTGCCAAAGGAAAAGAACCCTGGAACGAAAAAGCTGTATTCATAATTATGGGTCTGATCATTCTGTTCGTTGGCACAAATCCAGCGCTTGTCTTAAACCGGCTTATCGGCCCGGTAGTCGGAGATTTTCCTTTTGAAAATTACTATTTCAATTATTTGCTTAAAGTTAATTTCTGGGACAGCCATGACTTACTCGGCATGGCCGGGGTTATAAGTGTTGCGGCAATTCTCTTTTATCTTGGCCGCAGGTACAGTATTTTTGAACGTGAACTTCCTCCATGGTTGAGCATAGAGCGTCTTCTCTATCGCCCCGCTGTTTATATCTTTACGTTAATTTTCACCCGTAGCGGGCGGGTCCTTGAAACAGCAGTTGACAGTGCCTACATTAACAGCCCCAGGCTGCTGACTTATTATTGCCTGGGGGGAAAAGCATTGGACACAGCTGCTGATTACCTGATTGTCGATACTCTGGAACCTTTAAAACGCTTAAGTTTTATAATTGGTAAACTGGAGGAAAACGGCCCTTTATTCAGTAGATTATTAGCGATGGCCGCAGGGGGGTTACAAAAAACCTATCAGGTTTGGTTATACAGCTTGCAAGGTTTTATGCATGGTTCCAAGGTTTTTATCATGATCATTTTCAATTTTCTCTTTCAGCTTGATTACAAACACGAAGGGCGGTTTTACCTGACCGTTAATACTGCCAACTTTGAATATTATGTCTTTGTATTTTTTACAATGTTAATCCTCATCATGTCTATCTACCTGATAACCTGATCTGGCCTGCAGGATTACGATGGATTT
>CAZCHW010000083.1:0-7894 GCA_964498375.1 uncultured Syntrophomonadaceae bacterium
ATACAGCCCGGCAGGATCTGGTTAAATGCATTACTGCTCCATCCAGGTTAAAATCACGGACCAGTTCGGCAAGCATACTGCTGCCGACAAAACCGCCAAACACGGCCGGGTTGCATAATTCAGGCGTCGCTTCAGCGCCGTAATCGTGCATTTTCAATGCCCGCTGCCAGGTTCTCTGTACCAGCGCTTCCAGGGGGTCGCTTAAATCCACTTCAAAATAGTCGCCCACATTGTAAGTTGATTCGTAAACGAAAACAGCGCCTGACGACTCCAGGTAATTGAATATCCCCATGTTGAACCAGGGTGGCAGACCGAACCAGATCAAGCGATATTTCTCTAGATCTACAATACCTAGGCCGCGATCTACACGATCTTTAACTTCTTCGTACATTTCCCGGTAAAAATCAACTGCCTCTTCATCACCAACCAGGTACATCTGGGCGATAATAGCATGGAAATAGTCGGTTGATCCCATTGGTGCCGGTATAGCTTTACGCAGGGCCAGGGTGTCGCGCCAGTATCCGAGGGCCTGGTGCGAAAGGGTGAGAATATGCTTCAACAGATCAAGGTCTAGTTTTTTCCCCGTCTGTTTTTCCAGGAACATGATTTGTCCGGCTAAATCCTCCCGCAGCAGGGTTAGATAGTGCTCAGCGATCCGGGGATCATGGGGGTTGATATCCCAGGGCGGAGCAAGAGGGTCGCTGCTGTAAACAGGGACATCGAAAAAACGGGTGGCTACTGATTGAAACCATTTCCAGCGTGGCTCGCAGATAAACCCTGATCCAAGCAGCATGGCCGGAGTGCCCATACCGCCGGGCAGCGGTGATTCCGGTGGAGCTTCCCCGGTTTCTTTAAAAAGTTTGCAATAGCCCATTGTATTGGTAACGTAAGAGCATAACTCTGGTGAATATCCGTCACCTTCTGCAGTTTCAATAAATTTTGGTGCAACCAGTCTGCTGGCGCACATGGTTCCGAAGTTTTCCGGCCATTCGAAGAGCAGGTCAAAGGCTTTTAGCAGTTCAGGTGGAACACCAACCATGCACCAGGCCAGCGGTTCGTTGCTGAACCGTCTTTCCAGCATTCTCATAAAAAAGCGGGGCAGCATCTCTTTCATCCGGGCAGTGGTTTTTAAATGACGTTTGCCCCTGCTCATCTCGCTTTGCGACATAATTCAGCCTCCCTGAATGATCATTAGCAATCTTCTAAAATTATTTCTGGTTTTCTTGCCCGGTTCCTGCCGGCCGGGGAATTTACCTCTTTTGCCGGAGTTTGCTCAACAGGTGCTGCTGCCCTGCGTTGACAGGTTGCCTGCGACATGCTACCTTATTACTACTTGCATATATTGTAAAGGAGAGAAAAAATGAATAAACTGAAACTGGGCCTGCCCGCCGGCTCTCTGCAGAATACTACCCTCGAAATGTTTAAAAAAGCCGGCTACAATATTCACATCGGAGATCGTTCATATTATCCTTACATTGACGATGAAGAAATCGAATGTGTCTTGATGAGAGCCCAGGAGATTCCCAGGTATGTCGAAGACAATGTGCTTGATGTTGGCCTGACCGGTAAGGACTGGATTACCGAAACCGATGCCGACGTGGTGGAGATGGCTGACCTAAACTATTCAAAGCGCGGTTTACGTCCCGTGCGTCTGGTTGTTGCTGTCCCCCAGGATTCTCCCTTTGAAAAAGCTGAAGATCTGGAAGGAAAGCGTATTGCCACCGAGCTGGTTGCGACCACCAGGCGGTATTTCAGTGAAAAAAAGATTAATGTCCAGGTATCTTTTTCCTGGGGCGCTACCGAAGTAAAGCCCCCGCTGCTGGCTGATGCTATCGCAGAACTTACCGAAACAGGACGTTCGCTGAAAGCGAACCAGCTCCGGATTATTGAAACTATCCTTGTTTCCACCCCGCGGGTCATCATGAACAAAAAAAGCCACGCCGATCAGTGGAAGAAAAAGAAAGTTGACAACATGATTACCCTGCTGAAAGGTGCTTTGCTGGCCGAGCAAAAAGTTATGCTGAAGATGAATGTCCACAGCAACAATCTCACAAAAGTGATTGACCTGCTTCCGGCATTACGCAAACCGACTATTTCCAACCTCTGTGCCGATAGCTGGGTGGCGGTGGAAACGGTGGTCGACGAGCACAAAGTGCGGAGCCTGATCTGTGAATTACAGGAGGCTGGAGCAGAAGGTATTCTTGAATTCCCGATGAATAAGATCATACCTTAAGGTATTACATGGGCCGGGGACATTTAATAACCCAGGCCGGATCTAAAATAATAAAGAGGGTGTTAAAATGAGTGAAATTAAAAATGATCTGCTCAGCCGGGTTAACCGGCTCAAGCCGCTGCATCTGGTTATCGCTATCACACTGCTGCTGGCGGCAGTAGTGGTTCTTGCTGTGCTGCTGGGTCTGGGTATGCAGCAGGGAACAGCTGAACCGTCAGATATTGTTGAAAGTGACGGGAATGTGGTAGCAACTGTAAATGGTGAAGCGGTTTTAAAAGATGAACTTTTTGAGATTCTCTATGCCCAGGGGGGCAGCGAGGCTCTGGAACAGCTGATTGCCAGGAAACTGATTGCCCAGGAAGCAGCTAACGTGGGGATAACTGTTACAGAAGAAGAACTTGAGCAAGAGATTGAATCAATTATAGATGAAAGTTTTCAGGGTTCCCGGGAAGACTATCTCAGCATTCTTGATTTTTACGGGATCAGCGAGGAAGCTTTTCGCGAAGATGCCCGGCTAAACCTGTTGGTCCGTAAACTGGCCCTGACAGAGATCGATCCAACTGATGAAGAACTGGTTCAGTTCTTTGAAGATCGCCAGGAGCTATTTGCCGAACAGGAAACAGTTGAAGCCCGTCATATTCTTGTTGAAACAGAAGTAGAGGCTGATCAAATAGCCGAACTGCTCAGGGATGGTGGAAGTTTTGCCGAACTGGCAGCCGAGCATTCACTTGACCAATCGAATAAAGATAATGCCGGTTACTTAGGCTTTTTTGGTCGAGGTGACATGGTTGCCGAATTTGAAGAGGCGGTTTTCAACATGGAGATCGGCGAAATTAGCAGCCCGGTTCAAACGACTTTCGGTTTTCATATTATTGAACTGCTCGATCGGACCGAGGCGGCCCAGGTAGACTATGAAGATGTGAGCGATGCAGTTTTTGATGCCCTGGTTGATGAGCGTGTTCCCCAGGTGATTAATGATCTGGTTCAGAAGCTTTACGAGGAATCGGAGATTGAGTATTTGATCTAATATCTTCAGCCCGGCAGGTTATCCTGCCGGGTTAAACTTTACTTGCATTGCGTTTATGTTTTTTCGACCCTGCCAGCTCGATTGCTTTAAGATGGGCTTCTTCTTCAAGAGTATCATCCAGTTGACTTAGTTCAACAGTCTGGTTGCGATAGGCAAGCGCTTTTTGCAACAGTAAATCGGCCAGCCAGGGATTTTTCGGCAACAGGGCTCCGTGCAGGTAAGTGCCGATAACATTTTTGTAAACTACCCCTTCAGTTCCATCCTGCCCGTTGTTGCCCGAGCCTGTTAAGGTAACCCCTAGTGGTTCAATTTCTCTGCCCAGGTAGGTGCGGCCGGCATGATTTTCAAATCCAACCAGGGTTTTCGGTGGTTGCCAGAGCGGACAGCTGATAACAGCATTGCCGATTAAACGCTTGTTACTGGCCTCGGTAAACAGATCGATTAGCTCCAGACCCCCAATTTTTTCTCCGGCTGCAGTGGTATAATAGCTGCCAAGCAACTGATAAGAACCACAGACAGCAAAAATTGGCATACCCTCTTCCACTGCTTGTTGAAGTTCTTTTTGACGTTTCTTGAGGTCACAGGCTACCAGTTTTTGGTCACTGTCCTGACCGCCACCCCTGAAGAGCAGATCGCAGGAGTTAAAAATAATTTTGCCTCCCGGATCAACGGGGACAACATTTATATCAATCCCCCGCCAGCCGGCCCGGCGCAGCAGAGCGAGCAAGTTGCCCCGGTCACCATATAGATTCAACTGCCCGGGGTAGAGGTGATAGATGTTGATTGAAGTCATCTTTTATTTGCCCTCCCAGTAAGGCTGAGCGAGGCCCATTTCATTCAGGTGTTTTCTAATCTCCAGCATGGCCGTGTATGAAGGAAGAATGAAAAGCTCTCCACCCGGAGCGGTTTTTTCCAGCGCAGCAGTAAGTGCTTTTTCAGTATTCTCAATTACGCTGATCCGGTCTGCTTCAAAGCCGGCATATTTAAAACGGACAGCCATATCGCAGGCGCGCAGTCCCGAGGCGATGAGCGTAAGTGGTTTCGGACCGGCAGCAGCCAGGTATTCAAAATCGACATCCCACAACCAGGAGACATCGGTGCCGTCTGCAATCTTGTCGTTGATAGCAACCATTAGGGCCATCGGTTTTTGGCGATCAATTACTGTTTGCAAAACTTCATTGGCCCCGACTGGATTTTTTATCAGCGCTATTGTGATATTTTTGCCCCCGGTGACGAACTGTTCCATCCTGCCGAATGCTGGTACTGCCCTCTCCAAGGCTGCCTTTATTACCTGCGGTTCAAGCTTAAGCGCCAGGGCACAGCTTACTGCCGCGAGAATATTATAGAGATTATAGCGGCCGGGCAGGGGGCAGGTGAAAGATAACTCACCCCCGGGGTAGCTAATATTTAAAGAAAACCCACCCTTAGCAAGTTTTTCATAACCGGTCAGACTGATCTGCGGTTTTTGCCTCTGAAAACCGCAGGAAGGGCAGAAGTAATTGCCAAGATGAGCATAATTGATCCGCTCGTAAGCGAGCTGGTGGCGGCAGATGGGACAGATTTTCAGGTCTCGTCCGCTATCCTGCCTGCTATCTTCAGCCAGATCTAATTCCAGACCATAGGTAAGTCTTTTTTGGCCGATTCGGTCTCCCAGGGCTACCAGGGAGGGGTCGTCAGCATTAATTATTGCCGTGCCCGCTTCCGGCTGGGCCATGAACCCCTTGCCCAGGGCCTCCTGAATACGGTCAAGTTCACCGTAGCGGTCGAGCTGATCGCGAAATATATTGGTAGCGATAATGTATTGCGGCCTGACTGTTTCCACTACCTGCGGAAAGGCTCCTTCATCAACCTCAAGAACGGCATGCTCAGCCTCTATTCGGCCGGTGAAGGTAGCTGCTTCCATCAGGGCCGTTGCTACTCCCCAGGACATGTTGGAACCCGACTGGTTATGAATAACCTTTAAGCCTGCCTGCTTAAGTATTGATGTTAAAAGGGCGGCAGTGGTTGTTTTGCCATTGGTTCCGGTTATCACTATCGAGCCACCGGTTACCCGTGAGCTTAGTCGCCCGGTCAGACCGGGATCTATTTTCATGGCAACCCGTCCCGGCAAGGTTGTGCCGCCGCGGCCGAGCAGCCGGGTAAGATTGATTAAAAGTTTTCCGGCAATTATTGCCGGGCCTGTTTTAAAGCTAAAAAGGCGGTTTGCAGAACCGCCTTTTTTCGTTAACGAGTTATTGTTCACCCTGTTAATCCCGTCCTTTTACAGGTTGGCCATGCACTGGACCATATCGCTCCTGGTGATAATCCCGACCAGCTTACCTGCAGCGTCAACAACCGGCACCCGGTTAATCTTTCTTTTATTCATCAGTTTTGCCACATCTGTAGCAGCTTCATCTTCCATGATTGTATATACTTTTTTTGTCATGATCTGGCTAACCGAAGTGGTGTGAAGCATGTCGAAACCCTTACGCATGCTGGCCAGGTCGGAAATATCGGCATAGGGAGAGACCCAGCCGGACAAGTTCGACAGGGGAATGACATTTATTGTATGCGAATAGCGAATGATATCGGTATCAGAAATGATTCCGATCACCTGGTTTTCCTCGTTGACGACCGGGAAACCGCTGATCTTTTTTTCGGCCAGCATTTCCAGCACTTCCCTGACGGTTTGATCCCCGGTAACACTTAATGCAGGTGCAGTCATAATATCTTTGGCAGTTTGCATATTATACCTCCCCAATTAATTTGTCGACAAGCATAGCATAAAAGATATATTTCGACGGCCTGCCGGCTTTTCCTGCCGGACCAGGTTTTGATTACCCGGCGCTTACTGCATTTTTCTGAAAGGCAGAGCGTCGACAAAGAACTCCTGGAAGTCGGTCCTGGTAGACAGTTCCATGTGAATAACCCGGTGGGGTAGTGAGAATGCCCTTTCACGCATAGTTTTAGAGGCGAGAGCCATTCTGGAACCATCGCCGGCGGCATTACCGATTGCAGTAATTTTTTCAGCAGGAACTTCGGGTAGCAAACCAATGCCCAGTGCGCTTTCTTTGCGCACGTAGTTACCGAATGCTCCGGCCAGCAGGACCCGGCTTAGATCGTCTATTTCAATGCCTGCTTCTTTAAGCAGGATCATCAATCCGGCATAAATTGCGCCTTTGGCCAGCTGTAATTCACGCAGATCGCCCTGGGTGATGACAATATCTTCACCTGTATCCGATTCTGAAGACGGTACCAGCACAAATTCATACCCACCGTCGCCTTGGCGCAACCTGTCCCTGAACTGGGGGGCGACCCGGTCAGGTTGATCTTCGGGGTTGACAAAACGTCCGCTGGGTTCGATTAAACCAGCATCAAGCAGGGCTGAAGCAGCATCAATTAAACCGGAACCGCAAATACCACAGGCCGGGGCGTCATCGATCATTTTAAGCTCCAGGCCGCCATTCCTGTAGCTAACAGCTTCAATTGCTCCGGCTGCTGCGCGCATGCCCTGTTTTATCTGGGCTCCTTCGAAGGCCGGACCGGCTGCAGTTGAGCAGGCCAGCAACTTGCCGTTAGCGCGCAGGACCAGTTCACCGTTTGTGCCTATATCAATGGCAGCGCAGTTATCGCCGGGTTGATCAAGATCGGCAGCCAGAATTACCGCTACAGTATCGGAACCAACATAACCGGCAATATTTGGCAGAAAAGTAACCCTGCCGGCGGGGTTGATCTTAATCCCCAGATCAGCCGCTTCAACGACCAGGGCTTTGCTGTAAGCTGGAATAAAAGGAGCCGGGGCCAGGTAAGCGGGGTCGATACCCATAAAGAGATGGCTCATCGTTGTATTACCAACCGCCACTACTTCATAGATCCGGTCATGGGCAATCTTGGTCTGCCCGAGCAGATCATGAAGGATTTTATTTACCGCTTCAATGACTTTATCCTGTAGTTGCTGGAGCCCTCCACCGGCATCTGAGGCATGGGTAATCCGTGAAATAACATCAGCTCCGTAAATATTTTGGGGATTAGTTGCCGCGGCGACAGCCAGCACTGTTGCTGTTTGCAGGTCAAGCAGCGAACCGACAATCGTGGTTGTGCCAATATCAAAGGCTACGCCAAATAATTGATCGCTGGTGTCACCGGGTTCAATCGAAAGCAGGTGGCTGCCGCTGACAGCAGCGGTTACCTGAAAGCCGTTATTACGCAACATGGCCGGAAAGTTAGCCAGCTCACGCGGTTTAACTTCAAGATCGTCATACTTTAAGGCGGCTAACAGTCTTTCCAGGTCTGCAGTCTGATCTTTAACGGCAGGTTTACTCAATCTAACGACTGTTTTTTCTACCGATGGTTCCGCTTCAATATTTTCAACCCCTCCGGCCAGGCTGGTTTTTCGGGTATGAGCATCTTTTTGCAGCGGTACTTCTACGATCAGATCCCGATCAATTTCGTGCTGACAGGCGAGAATCCAACCCCTGTCCAGTTCTCCTTTGGAAAGATGCTTGCTGTCGGCTTTGCCTGGTTCGAGCAGCTCACCGGCAGCAATGCGGACCCGGCACTTGCCGCAGGTGCCTTTACCGGCGCAGTCGCCTTCAATGTAAAGGCCGGCCTGATCGGCCGCCTGCAGTATACTTGTTCCTGCCGGAACTTCAGTT
>CAZCHW010000084.1:0-7893 GCA_964498375.1 uncultured Syntrophomonadaceae bacterium
TCTTCTCCGATACCGTGCCCTACATAGTTGCGCACCACAGAAAACTGGTTTTGCTCTACATAACTCTGCACTGCATTTGACAAATCAGAGAGCCTGTTTCCGGCCTGCATCTTATCGATTGCTTCTTGCAAAGACCGCCTGGTTACATCGATCAGTTTCCTGGCCTGCGGCGAAATCTGTCCAACCGGAAAAGTTGCCGCAGCATCTCCGTAGTAGCCTTTCAGGCGGGTACCAACATCAATGCTGATTATATCGCCCTCCTGAAGCCTGCGCAACCCCGGGATACCATGCACCACCTCGTTATTGACGGAGGCGCAGATTGATGCCGGGAAATTATGATAACCGAGAAAGGCCGGTTCAGCGCCGTGACGGCGGATTATTTTTTCGGCGATCTTGTTCAGCATAGCGGTGGTTATGCCTTCCCTGACCGACCGTTCCATCTCCGCCAACACTTCACCAACAATTTTGCCGGCATCTTTCATCAAACTGATTTCCCGGACAGATTTAAGCTTAATCATATCAAGTCACTACTTCATAAAGCCACGATAGCTGCGCATCAGCATATGGCTTTCAATTTGCTTAAATGTCTCCAGAACAACACCGACAACAATAATTAAGCCGGTGCCGCCAAAGACGATACTCATCCCGCTCACTC
This sequence comes from uncultured Syntrophomonadaceae bacterium, assembly GCA_964498375.1. Lineage (GTDB taxonomy): Bacteria > Bacillota > Dethiobacteria > DTU022 > DTU022 > JAABTH01. The sequence continues at coordinate 656 of CAZCHW010000084.1, forward strand.
TCTCCAGAATAATCGGAAATACAGCAATGAATGCCAGAGAGAAAGCGCCAACAGTAGTTAACCGTGATGTGACCCTGGCCAGATAATCGGCAGTTGGCCGGCCTGGGCGCAAGCCCGGAATAAAACCGCCATACTTTTTGATATTACCGGCGACCTGGAAAGGATCAAACTGAACTGCCGTGTAAAAATAGGTAAAGAGGATGATCAGCAAAACATATAAAACAAGGTTTAGATTGGAACCCCATCCAAGTAATTCTGCTATCCTCTGTGCCACCGGGTGCTGAATAAAACTGACCAACGTTTGTGGAAAGCTTAAAAGCACCGAGGCAAAAATTACCGGTATAACTCCAGCCTGGTTAACCTTCATTGGAATATGAGTAGCCTGGCCGCCGTACATCTTCCGGCCGACCACACGCTTGCTGTACTGGACATTGATTCTACGCTGCCCCTGGTCAAGAGCAATAATACCGACAATCAGACCCAGCAGAACAAGAATAACAACCGCAATCGTCAACATGCTAATATCGCCAAAACGATACTGCTCGGCTGCCATAGCTACACCAATTGGGAAACCTGCGACAATACCGGCAAAAATTATCAGCGATATGCCGTTGCCAATTCCCTTCTCGGTAATCAACTCTCCCATCCACATCAGGAAAGCCGTGCCGGCTGTCATAGAAATGATAATAGTCACGTACGAAAGAGCAGTCCGGTCTATAACAGCTTCACCGGCAATCAGGGTCGACAGGCCAAGTGCCTGGATTATGGCAATTACAACTGTACTGTAACGAGTAATCTGCGATATCTTCTTCCGCCCTTCAGGGCCTTCCTGGCTCCACTCTTTCAGCTTAGGAATTACAATAGTCAACAGGTTCATGATAATGGACGCGTTGATGTATGGCATAATTCCCAGAGCAAATATAGTAAAATTCTCCAAGTTGCCGCCGCCGATGATATTTACAAAACCAAAAATAGTATCCTGCTGAAAAAATTCAGCCAGCAGCGATGGATCCACACCCGGAACTGGGATTGCAGAACCAACCCGGAAAACAACAAACATGGCCAGTGTAAACAGGATACGTTGTCTAAGCTCTTTAATCCGCCAAGCGGTACGAACTGTTTCCAGCAACCTAAATCACCTCTGCCTTCCCACCGGCTGCTTCAATTTTATCCTGGGCCTGTTTGCTAAACCGGTTAGCCTTAACTTCCAGTTTGCGATCAATATCTCCGTTACCCAGAACTTTCAGGGGATCATTAAGATTTCTGACCAGACCCGCTTCCACGAGCATTTCCGGTGTGACTGCTGTTCCTTGATCAAATATATTCAGATCGCCTACATTGACGATGTTCCATTTCTGCTTGTGTATATTGGTAAATCCACGTTTCGGCAAACGCTGGAAATATGGCATTTGACCGCCTTCAAAACCTCGACGGATTCCCGAACCGGAACGGGACTTTTGCCCCTTCTGACCCCGGCCGGATGTTTTGCCCAACCCCGAAGACATTCCTCTGCCTTTACGTTTAGCCGCTTTCCTGGCTCCCTCAGGAGGCCTCAATTCGTGTAAACGCATCGCCTACACCTCCCTCTATGCCGCTTCTTAAATCACTTACTCTCTACTACATTAACTAAGTAATTAACTCTATTTGCCATCCCCCGGATTGCTTCCGTGTCGTCATGCACGACTGTCTGGCCAATTTTCTTAAGACCAAGCGCCTGTACTGTCCGGCGGTGTCGCGGTTTGCAGGTCAACGGACTGCGTACCAGGGTGATTTCGATTTTTTTTGCCATAACTGTTAACTCTCCTTAACCGAGCAGCTTCTCTACTTCGATACCGCGCAGGCTGCTTACTTCTTCAGCCCTCTTAAGCGATTTTAAACCTTCGATTGTAGCGCTGACAATATTGATCGCATTGGAAGAGCCGAGAGATTTGGTGAGGATATCCCTGACTCCAGCCAGTTCGAGGACTGCACGAACCGGGCCACCGGCAATAACACCGGTACCTTCTGAAGCAGGTTTAAGTAATACTCTGCCGGCACCAAAACGTCCAATAATCGGATGGGTGATTGTTGTTCCAACCATAGGTACCTTGATCAGGTTTTTCTTGGCGTCTTCAATACCTTTGCGTATCGCCTCGGGCACTTCACCGGCTTTACCCATGCCGGCTCCGACGACTCCGTTCTGGTCTCCTACAACAACCAGAGCACTGAAGCTAAAACGGCGACCACCTTTGACGACCTTGGCCACACGGTTGACTTTTACAACTTTTTCAACTAATTCCTGTGTTGGTTCGATTTTCGACACCCCTGCCATTCCCCCTTTCTAGAAGTTTAACCCGCCTTCACGGGCTCCTTCGGCCAGCTCTTTGACACGGCCGTGGTACAGATAACCGCCCCGATCAAACACGACGTCTTTAATTCCTTTATCTAAAGCTTTGCGGGCAACCAAAGCCCCAACTTTGCGGGCAGCACCTTTATTGCCACCGTAAGACAGCTCTTTTCGCAGCTCGGGATCCAGGCTGGAGGCGGCAGCCAGGGTCGCTCCAGAATAATCGTCGATCACCTGGGCATAAATATGATTGTTGCTGCGGAAAACATTTAACCGGGGTCTTTCCGGCGTTCCGCTCACCTTCGTCCTTACGCGGCGGTGACGCCGTTTCCGGCTGATTAAACGCGATTTAGCCTTAAGCACAATTTTACACCTCCAGGCGATTATTTGCCCGCTTTACCGACTTTCTGACGGACAGTTTCATTTTCATATCTAATCCCTTTGCCCTTATACGGTTCAGGCGGGTATGTCCTGCGAATTACCGCAGCCAGATTACCGACCTTTTGCTTGTCAATTCCTTTTACCGTAATTTTGGTCGGACTGGGTACTTCGATCTCCATAGTTTCACCGGGATCGAACTCAACGGGGTGAGAAAACCCTATATTGAGAACTAGCTTTTTGCCCTGTAAGGCAGCTTTATAACCAACCCCGACCAGCTCAAGGTTGCGACTGTAACCTTCGGTTACTCCAACAACCATGTTGTTGATCAAGGTTCTGGTTAACCCGTGCAACGCCCTATGCTGGGGGCTGTCGGAAGGTCTCTTCACTAAAATGGTGTTTTCTTCCCGTTCGATAATCATTTCTACGGGCAGTTCCTGAAAAAGCTGCCCCTTGGGACCTTTAACCGTAATATTATTTCCGTCAAGCTTAACCTCTACATTTGCAGGGATACTGACGGGTTTTTTACCGGTTCGAGACATCGGTAAACCTCCTCGCTATGCTACCAGATATAGCATAAAACTTCGCCACCAGCACCGGCCTCCCGGGCCTGGCGGTCACTCATCACGCCCTGTGATGTGGATATCACAGCAATTCCAAGCCCGCCCAACACCTTGGGCATCTCATCTTTTTTCACAAACACTCTTAAACCGGGCTTGCTGATCCTTTTCAGACCGCTGATTATCCGCTCCTGGTTCGGGCCGTACTTCAGGTGAACACGCAAGATACCCTGCTTGTTATCCTTGATAAACTCGTAATCCTTGATAAACCCTTCCTGCTTCATGATCGCCGCTATCGAGCGCTTCACATTTGAAGCAGGGATTTCCACAGTTTTATGCCGTACGTTGTTAGCGTTACGCACGCGAGTCAGCATATCGGCAATCGGATCTGTCATCATTGGCAATCACAACCTCCTCTCATTCTTTCATCATCCTACCAGCTGGCTTTTTTCACTCCAGGTATTTTTCCCTCGTTGGCCAGATGACGAAAGCAAAGGCGGCACAGGCCGAATTTGCGCAAATAAGCCCTCGGGCGGCCGCAAATGTGGCACCGGTTGTAACGGCGAACCGCAAATTTGGGCTCTCTCTTGGCCTTGGCAATTAATGATTTCTTGGCCATCCTTTTCCTCCTTAAACTTACGCTTCTGCTTCCCCTTTAAGCTGCCTGGAAAGGCAGACCCATCAGGGTAAGCAGTTCACGCGCTTCTTCGTCAGTCTCGGCAGTAGTCACTATGGTGATATCCATACCGAGCACCCGTTCTACTTGACTATATTCGATTTCGGGAAAAATCAACTGTTCCTTAATGCCAATGGTAAAATTACCCCGACCGTCAAATGAATGCGGTGAGATTCCCCGGAAATCCCTGACCCTGGGCAATGCAATATTGAAAAACTTGTCCAGGAAATCATACATCCGGATTCCACGCAGGGTCAGTTTACAGCCGATCGGCATGCCTTCGCGAACCTTAAAGCTGGCCACTGATTTGCGAGCCCTGGTTATAATCGGTCTCTGCCCGGTTATAATCGAGAGATCATTTACCGCTGCATCCAGTATTTTCGGGTTTTCCTTCCCTTCGCCCAACCCCATGTTAATGACAACTTTTTCAATGCGCGGCGCCTGCATTATGTTACTGTAGGAAAACCGCTTCACGAGGGCTGGTCTTACTTCTCCTAGGTATTTCTCTTTCATCCGTGACATCTTGGCCTCTTAACCCTCCTTACTTATCCAGCGATTCGCCGCATTTCCGGCATTTACGCACCCGGCGGCCGTCTGCTAAAACTTCTTTGGCTACCCGGGACGGTTTATTGCAAGCCGGGCAAAGAACCATTACCTTAGACGCCGGAAATGCCGCTTCCATCTCCCTGATTCCCCCCTGGGGAACCTTACGGGTCGGCTTGGCATGCTTTTTCATCATGTTGATCCCTTCCACTTTAACCCTGCCTAAGCGGGGAAAAGTGGCGATCACTTTACCTTTTTTACCTTTATCTTTACCGGAAAGCACTAACACTTTATCTCCCCGGCGCACAGACATTTTTTTTACTTCCACCGGCACTTCGCCACCTCCAAAATGAGCGACTAAATCACTTCCGGAGCAAGAGAGACGATTTTCATAAAATCTTTTTCTCTCAACTCACGGGCAACGGGACCGAAAATACGGGTTCCCCGCGGATTATTCTGCTCATTGATTATAACTGCAGCATTTTCATCGAAGTGGATGTGTGAGCCATCTTTACGGTTAAGCCGGCTTCTTGTCCGCACGATTACCGCTCTTACCACTTCGCCTTTTTTAACCACGCCACCCGGGGTGGCTTCTTTAACCGAAGCAACAATTACATCGCCGATATGGCCTGCTTTGCGCTTCGATCCACCAAGGACCCTGATACAAAGGACCTTTTTTGCTCCCGAGTTGTCGGCTACATTTAAGATTGTTTCACTTTGAATCATCGTTGCCTCTCCTTTCATTCCCCATCCGGCAGGCGTTCCGGAAAGAGAATCTGCCTACAGCTTCGATCGTTGAACGATTTCCACCAAGCGCCATCTTTTATCCTTACTAAGCGGCCTGGTTTCCATGATTTTAACTACATCGCCTACTCGGGATTCATTATTTTCATCATGAAACTTGTACTTTTTCGACCGGCGTATAATCTTGCCGTATAATGGATGCCTGGTAGATCTTTCAATCAGAGCTACTCTGGTCTTATCCATTTTATCGCTCACTACCCGGCCACTGCGCACTTTACGATTTACTGTATCCAAATCGATGGGCCTCCCTTCCTCTTCAAGCTCAGCTTAGGGCCCGTTCCCTGAGCACGGTTTTAACCCGGGCAATACTACGGCGGACCTCTTTTATACGCATGTAATTTTCTAACTGACCGGTGGCTTCCTGGAAGCGCAGGTTAAAGAGCTCTTCTTTCAACTCCTTAACTTTTTCCGCCAATTCCTGCTCGTTTAATTCACGGACGTCTTTTACTTTCATTCTGCTCCACCACCTGACTCAGCTCTTTTAACGAACTTGGTCTTAATCGGCAGCTTGTTGGCCGCCAACCGCATGGCCTCTTTGGCGATCTCTTCGCTTACTCCGGCCAGTTCAAACATAATTCTACCCGGCTTGACAACTGCCACCCAGTATTCTGGTGAGCCTTTACCTTTACCCATTCGGGTTTCAGCCGGTTTTTCAGTGACCGGTTTATCGGGGAAAATGCGAATCCAAACTTTTCCGCCTCTCTTGATAAACCTGGTCATTGCGATACGTGCTGCCTCGATCTGCTGGCTGCTGATCCAGGTCGGTTCAAGGGCCTGCATACCGAATTCGCCAAACTGAACTACAGTACCACCCTTGGCTTTACCTTTCATCCGCCCGCGATGCTGGCGGCGAAATTTAACCCGCTTAGGCATTAACATTGGCGTCTACCTCCTTCGCAGGCTGTTCCTTGCCCGGTTTAGAGGGCAATATTTCTCCCTTGTAAATCCAAACTTTTACTCCGATCCGACCATATGTGGTTTTTGCTTCAGTAAAACCATAGTCGATATCGGCGCGCAGTGTCTGCAAGGGTACTGTTCCTTCATTATAACTCTCATTACGAGCCATTTCAGAACCGCCAAGCCTGCCACTGCAGGCAATCTTTATTCCCTTGGCGCCATTACGCATTGAGCGGAATACAGCCTGTTTCATGGCCCTTCTGAATGCAATTCTTCTTTCGAGCTGGGAAGCAACGCTTTCAGCTACTAAGTAAGCATCGAGTTCGGCCTTTTTGATTTCAATAATATTTAAATGCACTTTTTTATCAGTCATCGTTTCAAGCTTTTTGCGCAGCTCTTCCACACCTGCGCCGCCGCGACCGATAACCATGCCCGGCTTAGCGGTATGAATATTTATTCTCAGGTTATTTGCCGCCCGCTCTATTTCGATCCGTGAAACCGAGGCGCTCTGCAGGTTCTTTTGGATATACTCTCTGATCTTTAAATCTTCATGGAGCAGATCCTTGTAATTTTTACTGGCAAACCAGCGGGCATCCCAGTCCCGAATTACTCCGATGCGAAATCCGATGGGGCTAACTTTTTGTCCCACAACTAGACCCCCTTTCTCTCTTTGACTACAACCGTAATATGGCTGGTCCTCTTCAAAATCAGGAAACGCCTGCCCCTGGCCCGCGGCTGAACCCGTTTCAGGGTTGGCCCTTCATCGACAAAAGCCTGATCGATGTATAGGTTGCCACGATTCATTTCCAGGTTGTTTTCGGCATTGGCTGCTGCTGACTTAACCACTTTGGTCACCACTTCGGCGGCGCGACGCGGAGTATAACGCAATATACTGATCGCTTCATCAATATTTTTATGACGAATCAAATCAACAACTGCTCTTACTTTTCGCGGCGCAAGACGCACGTAGCGGGCCTGTGCTTTTGCTTCCATCAAATATCGTGCCTCCTCTGCCCTACTTCAACGAGGTAGAGCGTTCGGTATGGTGCCCGTG
>CAZCHW010000085.1:0-7766 GCA_964498375.1 uncultured Syntrophomonadaceae bacterium
CGGTGCGGGTGTAATTGAAGCAATTGAAGAAAAAGAGATTCTTGGCGCCCGCAAGAAATATTATGTAATGAAGCTGCCTATGGGCGAAATGAAAGTCTTAATACCCACAGACAACATATCGCAGGTTGGCCTGCGGGGGGTAATAGATAAAGATAAGGTTCCTCAGGTCTTAATTGTCCTGCAGGGGGAACTACCCGAGATGTCGACAAACTGGAACCGCAGGTACCGCAATCACCTTGAGAAAATCAAGAGTGGCGATATTTTTGAAGTTGCTGAAGTTGTTCGCAACCTGATGTTGCGGGATCGTGAAAAAGGCCTTTCGACCGGGGAAAGTAAAATGCTGGAGACGGCTCGCCAGATCTTGATCAGTGAACTGATTCTTGTTCAGGATAAGGAACATGCTGAGATCATTACAATCATTGATGAAATTTTTGAGCAATCTTCCTGATTTGGTTATTACTTATTAACAATGTCTGAATCATCTTTCCGGCTGCCTGCTTATTCAGGGCAGCCGGAATTTTTTTATCTATATTCAGTCCTCAGATATTGCCTAAAAAGCACTATTAATTATAAAATGATTATATCTAAAGATAATTATCCAGATAGCCTCCTGCTAATAAAATCTACCTATTTAGATTAAGATAAGCAGACTATTTGAAGGGAGGTGAATCTATGCTGAATAAAAAACTGTTGCTCAACTTCCAGGCTATTATTACGTTTCTTTTGCCGGTTCTACTACTAGCCTTCATCGCCCAGCCTACGCTGGCAGGTCAGACTGGTCAGGATGAAGCCAAGGCGGTTTAAGAATCTGCAGGTATGATTGTCGATGAAACAGTTGAAAACGGTGGGTTTTCGGATCAGGAAGAATCACCGGACCAGCAAGCCGGGAACTGTGATCTGCCTGAAGAGATGTCTGCTGGTCAGCAGCCTGAGCCCGAAACTGCCGGCCTTATCGGTAACGAGGATGCGGGGGAAGGCGAAATGGACGAGCGAGACTTTCATGCAGGGCAGGAAGTTTGTCTCGACTGCAATGATCCTGCCGCCGGCCCCGACGAAAAGACGGCCGGCACATTGGATATGGCAACGCTTTCTGACATTGGCTACAGCTTCTCTGACGAGGGAGAAGTGAGGCTCTGCCAAGCCCTGGAGCTTGAATCAAACCGGGGAGGAGGAACGGTCGATCATTACAGGGCGGCGGTGCTTCCTGAAGATGGAGCTTCTGTCACACAGGATGAACCGGTTCGATTAAATGCTATTATCGGAGGGGCCGGGCCGGAAACACTGGTCGGGTCAGCCCGCTTCTATATACCGTTGAGCCTTACTGTTGATCAGGAAGCTGCGGTCGAGGTCAGGGATGACTGGGGTTACAGCTGGGATGACCCAACTGATGGCACTCTTTTCGGCAAGGTCCTTTCGCTATGGGCCCTGTTTGAAAGCGCTTACCTCAGCGACAGTGAAATCCTAACGGCTTCATTTACTGCTACACCGGCATCGTCAGAGGAGCACATTCTTAAAACAGAGGCCTGGAGTGATGCAAATCTACCCGATTTGGACGGAGACACACCCGGCGGCAACCGCCTTGAACTGGCAGAAGGCCTCAGCGAACCGCGGATTAATGTTGCGGTAGAATCTGCAGCCGATCTCGACCAGGTACGGCAAAACCCAAACTGGCACTACGTGCAGCGTTGTGATCTAAATCTTGCTGAGCCGGATGGAATAGCCGACTGGACTCCAATCGGTGATGAAGCGCAGCCCTTTTGGGGTGGTTATGATGGTGGAGATTACCGGATCATGAATCTTACAATAGACCGTCCCGGTGAAGACTACCTGGGGCTATTTGGCGTAATTGAAACTCCGGCAATAGTTACCGGAGTCAGCCTGATCGATTTAGAGCTGAATGGTCGTCGTTATCTTGGCGGTCTGGCTGGAAAAGTTATGGGGGCCCTGGTTGCCAAATCAAGGGTTGAGGGGAGTGTTAACGGAGCCGGAGGACGGATCGGTGGTTTGATCGGCTGGAATGACAGTGGCAAAGTTTTTGATTCCCATGTGCAGGTATCTGTAGCCGGTGACAATACCGTTGGTGGTTTGGTTGGTTTCAATGGTTCGGGCAGTATGTTAAGCGGGTGCAGCGCTCTTGGCTCGATAACCAGGATTGGCAGTTCTTTCGGTGGCCTGGTTGGTGATAACTACGGCTTGATATCAGCCTGCTGGACTGATGTAACGGTAGGTTTGCCGGATAACATATTTTCTGGTGAAGGTGCCGGCGGTCTGGTTGGAGTTAACCGATCTAGCGGAGTGGTAGAGAACAGCGTTGCCCTCGGCCACGTTAATGCTCCGGTTGGGCATTACGTTGGCGGTCTGGTTGGCGACAATAGAGGCGGGAATATAACCGACAGCTACGCCAGTGGCGCGGTTAGAGGTGGTTTGGCGGTTGGGGGCCTGGTTGGCCTCAATCGTAATTACTTGACTTACCTGGGTGCAGTTGACCGGTGCTATTCTAGCGGGCAGGTGATTGGAACAACCGCCTCAGGAGGCCTGGTGGGGCATGACAACGGTGGGACAATCAACGATTCGTTCTATGCTGAAGGACAACCAGCCAATGGCCTGGGAACAGCGCTTCATCCTGCAGGCCTGTTCAACCTTGCTACCTATGCCGGGGCAGGATGGCCTATTGCTCTCCTCGATGATTTTGACCCCTATAATCCGGACCAGTGGACCTGGTATATTGACGATGGTGAAAACTATCCCGTTCTCTGGTGGGAACTGATCGAAGAGCTAGTTGATCCTGACCCTCCCGGGCAGGGCGGCAGCGGTACAGGTGAGCGGGGAGGCCGGTTTTCCGGTTTTGGACATAAAAGATTCGTCAACCTGGCTTACCGCAAGTTTCCGCCGGCTCCTCTGACCCTGAACAGCCTCTTGCAAATTGTTAACCTTTCTTTTCTCAGGGAAGGTGGCTGGAATGAGCTTAACCAGGCCTCGGTTCTTGTAAACCTGGCGGTAGAACAACATGTGAAGAGCGCAGGTAGCCTTAGCGAGAAAGAGCAAATAGCTTCCATAATTAAACTGGCGGTAATTCATGCGATTCTTAAAACTGTTGAAGCCCGGCTTACCGGTGACCCTGTAATTATCGGATCAGCGGCTGATGCGCTGGCAGAAGCGCTTGTTCTGATCAATGAAAACAGCGATCTGCTTGTTTCTGCCAGACTGGCCTATTTGACTTTACTGCTCGACAGCACATCCGAATTGCTGTCTGAACTGGCAGCAGGCAGGTAAAGGTAAGTCCAATTAACCAGGTGCCGGGCAGACGGGCAGATCCTGTTGTCAAAAGCAGGGCCTGCCCGTATATTTACAGAGTTTCAGAGGTTGCGATTGTTTAACAATCAGGAAACCTGTGATATGATATTAAGGGAAGTTTAACCAACTTCCCCGGTTTTTATATGATCAGCTAAATTCAGATTAGGAAGGGAGGTGGAAAGATGGCTGGAAAAATATTGCGGGCTGTCGGAACGCTGCTCGGGATGGTGCTCGGTTTGTATATATTTATAGCGCTGCTGCCAATACTTTCCATGTTTATTGATATTCCCGCAGGCTCTTACTTTACCCCGGTGGCGATCGGATATTATGCCATTGGTTTACTTTTATTCGGACTTATATTTTATTTAATTACTCCCCTGGTTATTAGTCTTTTTAACCGGTTGGTTTCCTGGGCCGACAGCAAGCTGAAGACGGTTCCGACGCAGGATATTGCCCTGGTATCATTAACCTTAATCATTACTCTTCTGATCGGGTTGCTGCTCAGTTACCCGATTTACCGGGTTCCGGTAGTCGGAGTCTTTGTTGCCCCGGTTATCACTCTCTTTTTGGTTTTTATCGGGGTTAAATTTGTTTTAAACCGCAAGGAAGACTTTACTTTTCTTTCCTCGCTTTTTAATCGCAACATCCGCAGCGGCGGCAGGGAAAACGAAGTGTTTAAAATTCTTGACACCAGTGCCATTATTGATGGCCGGATTGTTGATATTTGCAAAACAGGTTTCCTTGAAGGGGTTATCGTAGTGGCTGGCTTTGTTCTGGAAGAATTGCGCCACATAGCCGATTCTCCAGATTTGCTGAAGCGTAATCGCGGCAGGCGGGGGTTGGATGTATTAAATAAAATTCAGAAAGAGATGGATATACCGGTCCAAATCTACGAAGGCGATTTTGAAGATATAGCCGAAGTTGACAGTAAGCTGGTAAAACTGGCCAAGAAAATTAACGGTAAAATTATTACCAACGATTTCAACCTGAATAAAGTATGTGAACTGCAGGGTATTGCCGTGCTGAACATCAATGAGCTGGCAAACGCGGTAAAACCGGTGGTTTTACCGGGTGAAGAAATGATCGCCCAGATTATCAAAGACGGTAAAGAAGCTGGGCAGGGCATAGCCTACCTTGACGACGGCACGATGATTGTGGTTGAAGGTGGCCGTCGTTACATTGGCGAAACAATTGAAGTACTGGTTACCAGTGTATTACAAACCGCTGCAGGGCGAATGATTTTTGCCAAACCGAAACAGGATTCTGAAAGAATGGGCGGGATCAAATAAAGATGCAGGCCGGGGCGATTATTGCTGCTGCGGGAGCGGGGCTGCGTATGCAGAACAACACCCGCAAACAGTACCTTTACCTTGCCGGTATGCCGGTTCTGGCGCGTTCGGTTAAGCTGTTTCTTGACTGTAATCAGGTCGGTCCGGTTGTTGTGGTGATTCCGCCTGGTGAGGAAAAAACAGTGCGGCTCTTGTTGCAACCCTATTTAGTCCTCTCAGATGTAGACTTTGTGCCCGGCGGGGAAACCCGGCAGCAATCAGTTGCTAATGGGCTTAAAGCTCTTGCCGGTTCAGTTGATCTGGTCTGTATACACGACGCGGCTCGTCCGCTGGCCAGCCCGGACCTTTTGGAGCGCCTGCTTGAAACCGCAGCTGTTCAGGGTAGCGCTGTTCCGGTAATACCGGTCAGTGATACAGTTAAAGAGATTGACGAAACCGGCCTGGTAATGGCGACATTGGCGCGGGAGTATTTACGCCTGGTGCAGACTCCCCAGGTGTTCAGGCGCGAGCTGTTGGTTAAAGCACATCAGGTTTTTAATGCTGTTCTGGCAGGAGCTACCGACGATGCTGCTTTGGTTGAAACCCTTGGCCGACCTGTACAAACGATTGAAGGCGAATTTACTAATTTGAAAATAACCACTGCGCTGGACCTTAAGCTGGCAGAAGAGATTTTGAAAGGAGCAGCCGACAGATGAACCGGGTCGGTATCGGTTTCGATGTACACCCCCTTGTTAAGGGGCGGCCGCTGATTCTCGGTGGTGTGAAGATCGATTATCCTTTTGGCCTGGACGGTCATTCAGATGCCGATGTCTTGGTTCACGCCCTGATGGATGCGCTGCTCGGTGCTGCCGGTTTACGTGATATCGGATATTATTTTCCTCCCGGAGAGGAAAAATGGCACGATGCAGACAGTCTGATTTTACTCGGCCAGGTTAATGAAATGCTTGCCGAAACAGGGTGGCAGGTAGTCAACGCCGACTCGATCATCATTGCCGAAAAGCCAACGATGGCACCTCATATTGGAAATATGTGTATTAATCTGGCTTCTGCCCTAAAGCTTCCGGCCTGCCGGGTGGCTGTCAAGGCTACTACTACCGAAGGGCTTGGTTTCTGTGGCCGGGGTGAAGGGATTGCCGCGCAGGCGGTGGTGTTAATCGAAAAAGTTGTTCATTTGGCTCCCAGGGGCCGTGAAGCTGAATAAATACTAAAATACGGAGTGTGCAATTGTGGCCATAAAACTATTTAACACATTAACCCGCACCAAGGAAGAACTGCAGCCGGGAGCGCCTCCCCTGGTGACATTTTATGTCTGCGGCCCGACAGTTTATGATTTTATCCATATAGGGAATGCCAGGGTTTTTATTATTTTCGATGTTGTCAGGCGTTATTTGCAGTTCCGCGGTTATGAAGTGAAGCTGGTGCAAAATTATACAGATATTGACGATAAGATGATTAAGAGGGCTAATGAACAGGGAATTACTGTACCTGATCTGGCTGCCCGCTTCATTGAAGCCTACGAAGAAGATGTATCTGCCTTAAAAGTAAAGCCTGCCGACGTTAAGCCGCGGGCTACAGAACATATTCCCCAGATTATTGCATTGATTGAACGGCTTATAGAAAATGGTTATGCCTATGTCAGTGAAGGCGATGTGTATTATGATACTGCAAGGTTTTCAGATTACGGCAGGCTTTCTCACCAAAAACAGGACGAACTGCTGGCCGGGGCCCGTGTTGATCCGGGGGAAAAGAAAGTCAGTCCGCTTGATTTTGCTCTCTGGAAGCAGAAAAAAGCAGGCGAACCCAGCTGGGAAAGCCCATGGGGTGAGGGACGCCCTGGTTGGCACATAGAATGTTCGGCTATGTCGACTCACTATATGAATGATACTTTGGATATCCACGCCGGGGGAGCGGATCTTATCTTCCCCCACCACGAGAACGAAATAGCCCAGACCTGGGGGGCTGACCGCAGACCCCTGGCCCGGTACTGGCTGCATGCCGGCTATCTAAATATTGAAGATCAAAAAATGTCCAAGTCACTGGGTAACGTACGCACGGTCCGCGAACTGATTAACCAGCACGATCCACTGGATCTGCGCTTCTTAATTCTTTCCGCCCACTACCGCAGCCCGTTAAATTTTAGCGCTGATCTGGTAACCCAGAGCAGGGCGGGGCGGCAGCGTTTGCAGGAAATGATCACAAATTTGCAGGCAGCGCTTCAGGATGCCGGCGAAACTTGGGGAGAGCAGGAAGAAAAAATGCGTGAGGCTCTTAACCGAGACCGGAAGCGCTTTGTTGAGGCAATGGACGATGACTTTAACACTGCCGATGGTCTGGGGGTCTTGTTTGATTTAGCCCGCAGCAGCAACATCTACCTGCGTGAGGGGCATCCCTACAGCCGTGAACTGCTCAGTGAAATATTGCATTATTACCGGGAGATTAATGATATTTTTGATATACTTGATTTAACAGCTCCCGGCTCGCTTGACCGGGATATCAGTGATTTAATTGAACGCCGGGATGAAGCCCGTGCAGCGAAAGATTTTGCCGCTGCTGACCGGATTCGTGATCAACTGACAGAGCTGGGTATTATTCTGGAGGATACTCCGCACGGAACTCGCTGGAAACGCAAATAGGATAATAATAAACCGGTTCAAGTAATTACGATTTGAACAAGTAAGGGGAGAGGTTTTAATGGCCTACATACGTGAACGAACAATTGAGTCGGCCTGGCGGATGGTTCTGTGGAACTGTGCCCGCTACGGCTACAGCTACAGAATTAAGAAAGGCAGCTACGAAGGACAGTTGCGCAAGCAGCTGGATCACCTGACGGTGGTTATAGAAGAACCCTACACCCGCCCCCTTTCAGTCTGGCTGCCGGAAAACTGCGGTATTCCTGCTCCAACCTCGGAAGAGCGGATTCAGCAGTACTTCTATGATTACCTGGCAACAGATACCAAGTGTGAACTGGAAGACTACACCTACGGGCAACATATTGCCCCGCAACTGCCGAAAGTAATAGACCTGTTAAACCGTTCCGGCGGAGCAACTAACCAGGCCTGTATGAATATCGGCGGCCAGGAGAATATAGACCTCGCCGATCCACCCTGCCTGCGAGTGGTCGATTTAAAAGTGGTGGATGGCCGCCTGAATATGACAGTATTTTTCCGCTCCTGGGACATCTTT
>CAZCHW010000086.1:0-7716 GCA_964498375.1 uncultured Syntrophomonadaceae bacterium
TTATACCAATTATACTGGTTGGTATAACCAATTGTCAAGTTAGTCTGACCTGGACCCTGTATGACTGTCTGGTATATAATCAGGCAGGCTGGTTGGGTTTTAAGCAAGTCAATGAAACAGTGAAAGAAGGTTTGTCAATGAGTACAGGTTTACCTTCAGTGATTTTTGAAGCAATCAGAAATGATATCATTAACGGGGTCTACCCGATCGGTAACAAGTTGCCCCCGGAAAGAGAACTGGCTGCTAAACATAACGCTGGACGTTTTGCTGTCCGGGAAGCAATTGCCATGCTGGCTCAGAATGGCTTTGTCGAGACGCAACCGCAGAGCGGTACTTATGTCAGGGATTTTTATCGGGATGGGTCGCTTGATACACTGGTGCAAACATTGCATGTCAGGCGGGTGATCGACCGACAGACTCTGGATTCGCTGCTCAGCTTCAGGTTTACCACCGAATCGAGTGCTGCTGCTGAAGCAGTGCCCAGGATCTCTCCGGCTGACCTCAGCTACCTGGCTGACAACTTGAAAAAGAAGAAAGATAACCTGGATAATGTGGCAGCACTTTCTGAATGTGATTATGATTTTCACTTTAAAGTAATTAATGTCTCGGGAAATGTGATCAATAGGCTGATATTTCAGTCTTTCAGGCCGATCTATTCTTTCTTTACCGAATTCTTCTATTCCCTCCCGCAGGCAGCAGAAAGGTCACTTGACCTGAATCTGAAATTGCTGGAAGCCTTTAAAAAAGGTGATCCCGATCTGGCGCGCCGGGCGATGGAAATAATTTTACGTTTTGGCGAGCAGAAGGTTTATGAAGCGATTGATGATAATGAAGATTTAATAGTGATCAGACAAAGACAGTAAAAGAAGAGCGCCCCTTCAAGAGGCGCTCCTGATTCAGATGATTATTTATTAATGTTTACCAGGCTGGTTCGGCAATACCGGCCGCGGAGCGGCGGTAAGGCAGCCAGGCCAGAGCAAACATTTTAAGCATGATATCTTTTTTCAGTGGTTTAACGGTAAATTGTTCAAGGTCTTCGGTCAGTGGATCCATCGCTGCCGCGAGAAGATCGGTCTCTTTTTTGAATTCTTCCTCGAGATCCTGTAGCTGCAGGCGGTAGGTTTCCAGAGTTTCTTCAGCGCGTTTAATATCTTCCTGTTTGCTGAGCACGCGTCCGGCGCCCCTGGCTGCAGTGGTTGCCCGACCGAGAGTGGAGGCATTTACAGCCGATTTCCCAAGAAATGAACCAAGCAGGGTAGTGCCAATTGAAATGGCCGTTTGCATTTTATGTTGCTTGGCTTGATCTGCCTGACGGCTGACGGTTTGTTCAGCTTTTCTGATCCTTTCTTCCATGGTGGAGATCCGGGAGGAATATTTCTTTCTTAATTTGTCCATTTCAGCGTCACGCAGTTCCCTGGCGTCCTGCTGCAGGCGAACCCTAAAATCGCGTTCTGATTCACCTGGCTCAGAAATCTGCTTAAACTGCCTGCTTTGCATCAGTTCAATTACTTCATTCCTGTAAAGCCAGTCAACAAATTCTCTTGACCAGCGGGTATAGTTTTTGGAGTCAGCTGCTGCCCCGGGCAGGTCTTCGTAAATGGCTCCGGGTTGGGGAGCAGTTTCAAGTCTGCTCAAATCCAATTCAAGTTTTAAGGCGTTACTCCAGTCTACAGGAATAATATCATCTGTAATGGCGGTGGCCATCATCAGCTCCCGGGTTTTTCGCAGGTTGATCCGGTCATTGACAAAAGCCATCTGAGCATTGCCGAGAGCCATCGGCCGGTAAACAATAGCTTCTCCGGGTGCAGGTCTGTTCCGCAGGGGAATGAACGCCTGGTTAATTGAAGGTGGTAGAACCGGCGCAGCTGCTTCCCGTATTGATTCTGCCGGTGCAGCAGTGATCGCTTCGGCAGCTGACGCAGAAGGATCAGCCTGAGCAGTAACTGGTGGTGCGATAGCTGCGGGAGAAGCCTGATTTAATGGCGCAGCTGCCGCTGCAGTAGCAGCCGGAGGAGCTGTGATAGCCTGGTCGCGGCGGGGATCCACCAAATCCTTAATCTGGTTACGGGTCAGGGGGCCTCGCAGGTACGACATGCACCACCTGGTTTCAAAGGTAACCGGTCTGTCCTGATGGACGTTATTCATCAGGAATACCCTTTGTCCGAGGCCCGAGAGAGTTTGTTCCATTGCCTTACGGTCAAACTTAACCCCTTCGGTAGCGGCAGCGCCGGAAAGACCGTCAATGAGGCGCATTTTGTCCCGTTCAGTTTGCAGTCGGCCTATAAACCAGGTTCCTGTGTTGGCTAAACCTTTGTAATCTAAATCAACCGGGTTCTGAGTGGTCAGCATTATCCCCAGTCCATACGCCCGGGCTTGCTTGAGCAAAGTCAGCAGAGGCGCTTTTGAAGGCGGGTTGGCGACAGGTGGGAAAAAGCCGAAAATTTCATCCATGTAGAGAAGCGCACGCAGGCTGGTTGTGCCCGATTGGGAACGGGTCCAGCTGAGGACCTGGTTAAGTAAAAGTGAGACAAAAAACATTCTTTCGTTATCACCGAGGTGAGCTATAGAAAAGATCGACATCTTAGGTTTGCCTGTTGGTGAATGCAAAAGGTTGTCGATGTCCAGTGACTCTCCATGCAACCAGCCGGCAAAGCTTGGTGAAGCCAGCAGGTTATTTAGCTGTGAACTGAGAGTGAAGCGGTCCTTGGAGGGGTAAAAAGACTCCAGGCTCATTACTCCAACCTGGCTGAAGGGAGGGGTTTGGATCTGCTGAATAAGGGAAGCTAAATCGAGGTCTCGTCCTTCCTGCCAGGCCTGGCTGAGAATGTTCGAAATCAGGATATGCTCGCGGCTGTTAATCGGATCGGCGACAATTCCGAGCAGCCCGAGTAAACTGCCGGTTGTTCCGGCAACCCTGTCCTGGAGTAGTTCCAAGTCTTCGATGATTGCCCGGGAAGGAGCGGCAAAGGAATCAAGAATTGACACCGGAATACCTGCAGTACTGCCGGGAGTGTAAATGTTAAATTCAGCAGAATTCTGCAGGTAGCGAATTCTTTCTCCGTCCTGACTCCAGGCCGCCAATCCTTTACGCCAAAGTTCAGCCTGAGCGGCAGCGTAATCATCGGGGGGCAAACCTTTCTTGCGGGCATCGTCTTCGTTTATCCAGGGGCGGAAATCTTCAGGGCGCAGATCGGGGAAAGTTAAAAGCAGGTTGGTCAGGTCGCCCTTCGGGTCAATTATTATCGCCGGGATGTTATCCAGTGCAGCTTCCTCGAGCAGGGCAACGCAGAGACCGGTTTTTCCACTACCGGTCATTCCGACACAAACACCGTGAGTCACCATATCTTTAGAATCGTAAAGCAGCAGTCCTTCGCCGGGTTTCTTTTCACCAAGGTCGTATGGTCTGCCCAGGTAAAAAACACCCAGCTTTTCATAATGTTCCATCTTTCAGGAGCTCCTTTCTGCGGCCTGAAAGCTGCCGCTGCCTGGTTGATTAAAATGAACAGGTTAAAGGTAATATTAAACATTAATAAGATGATTCCTGCAAAGTGGAATTGATTACAGCTTTGCTAAGAAGCCAGGTTGACAGAAAAGGAAGAATTGGATACACTCAAGTATATATATCCTATAAAAATAGTAGAGAATGCCCGATCAAGGAGGTCATTATGACAATTGCCCAGGATGTGACTAAACTAATTGGCCAAACCCCGATGGTTTACCTGAATCGAATCAACAGGAGCGGCAAGGCTCTAATAGCAGCCAAGCTGGAAGCTTATAACCCGGGAGGCAGCGTTAAAGACAGGATCGGCCTGAGTATGATTGATGCGGCAGAAAAAGAAGGGTTGCTCGGCAAAGACTCGGTTATTATTGAACCAACCAGTGGAAACACGGGTATTGCCCTGGCGATGATCAGCGCGGCGAGAGGTTATCGCTGTATCCTGGTTATGCCGGAATCGATGAGCAGCGAGCGTAAGGTCATGCTGAAAGCTCTTGGTGCCGAACTGATATTAACCCCTGGCGACAAGGGGATGCAGGGCGCTATTGATAAAGCAAAAGAATTGACCGACCAGCACAGCCATTATTTCATGCCCCTGCAATTTGCCAATCCGGCTAATCCGGCCGGTCACAGAAAAACGACGGCAGAAGAGATCTGGAGTGCCACAGAAGGTAAGGTGGATATTTTTGTGGCAGGAGTCGGTACCGGGGGAACTATCACCGGGGTGGGAGAAATATTGAAAGCACGAAAGCCTTCTCTGCAGGTAGTTGCTGTTGAGCCAGCTGAATCGGCAGTCTTAGCTGGAGAAAAACCTGCACCGCACAAAATTCAGGGTATTGGAGCGGGCTTTATACCGACAGTGCTTAATCGGGAAGTAATTGATGAAGTTATACAGGTGACGAGTGATGATGCTATCGGGACAGCTCGCCGTTTAATCAGTGAGGAAGGGCTGCTGGTCGGGATCTCCTCGGGAGCAGCTGCAGCTGCTGCATGCCGGGTTGCCGGGCGACCTGAAAATGACGGCCGTCTGATTGTGGCTGTCTTTCCTGATCTGGCCGAGCGTTATATATCTACTGCTTTGTTTGCCGGGCACTGATTCATCTATAAAAATTTCTAACGAGGTGAGATGATGCATATATCGACAAAGGCACGTTATGCTGCCAGGGCTCTGGTTGAACTCGCCCTGCACTATGAAGGTGGGGAGCCGGTAAAGCTGAAAGACATTGCCGGAAGGCAGGATATATCTTTGAAATACCTTGAGCAGGTAATGTTTCCTTTGCGTGTTAGTGGTTATGTTATCACTCAAAAGGGTAGCAAAGGCGGTTATCTGCTGGCCAGATTGCCTGAACAGATTACACTGCTTGAGATTGTTGAAGCGGTTGAAGGTTCGGTTGCACCGGTTGAATGCGCCGATCAACCCGGACTCTGCAAGAAGTCTGATCGTTGTGCGACCCACCAGGCCTGGGTCGGTTTAAAAGATTCAATTACCAGGGAACTGGGAAAGATTACTTTGGCCGATTTAGCGGCAAAACAACTGGCGATGGATAATTGACTACTTTAAGCTGATCGGGTAGTAAATTCCGGATCACTTTGAGTCCAAGCGGCTGACTAAAAGAGGTGTTAACTATGGAGAAACTGACTTTGGAAATTGAAGGCATGAACTGTGCGTCATGCGCCCGTGGGCTGGAAAAAGCCCTGCAGGAGACAGACGGGGTTTTGGTGGCAGCTGTTAACTTCGCTGCCGCAAAGGCTTACTTGCAGTATGATGAAGCTACCTTATCGGTTGACCAGTTGCTGTCAAAGGTGGCAGAGGCCGGTTACCAGGCTCAACCGGAAGAAGATCGTTCGCTGGTTGAAGTATCCCTGACTATCGAAGGCATGAATTGTGCTTCCTGTGCAGCCGGTCTGGAAGAAACCCTGAAGAATGCTGATGGTGTGACAGAGGCAGCGGTTAATTATGCTTCCGGGAAAGCAAGGGTTAAATACGATCGAAACAGGATCAATCCTGCCGGTCTTGCAGAGCTGGTTGAAAGCGCTGGCTATAAAGTAGCAAAGATGCCTGTTTCTGCCAGTATGGCTGAAGAGGAAAAAGCGGCTATCGATCGAGATCAAAGAATGGTTGAGCAGGCGGCCCGTCGGATGTGGCTTGCTGCAGTTTTTGCCGGAATAATTATGATCCTGATGATGGTCAATATGTTTGTGGCGCCAGTTCCTGGTTATTTCCCGATCAGTGTGGTTCTGGCTTTTCCTGCGATCTTTATCGCCGGGTGGGAAACACACCGGGGTACTGTTAATGCTTTAAGACACTTCAGTGCCAATATGGATACTCTGGTTACTCTTGGGTCAGCGCTTCCTTATTTTCTGAGCCTGCTTAACTTTTGGTTTCCCCTGACTACTTTTGTAGAAATGGCTGCCAGTATTATGGCCTTACACCTGGTTGGTCGTTTTTTGGAAACGAAGGCCAAGGGACGGGCTTCGCAGGCGATAAAAAAATTGCTGGCCCTGGAAGCAAAAACAGCCCGAATTCTCGAAAATGGGGAAGAGATAGAAATTCCACTAGACCAGCTGCAGGTTGGGCAGATAATGCTGGTCAGGCCAGGTGAAAAAATTCCCACCGATGGGACTGTCATCGGCGGAAACAGCTCTGTTGATGAATCGATGGCTACCGGTGAATCGATGCCGGTCGAAAAAAGTGAAGGCAGCGAGGTTATCGGTGCCACGATCAACCGGCAGGGAGTCTTGCAGATAAAGGCAACCAGGATTGGCCGGGATACTTTTTTAGCCCAGGTAATTAAGCTGGTTGAAGAGGCGCAAGGGTCTAAGGTACCGATCCAGGAATTTGCAGATCGGGTAACTGGTTATTTTGTTCCGGCAGTCCTGATTATTGCCCTTGCTTCATTTGCCTCCTGGCTTCTATTTCCTGATTTTCATCGCTCGGTGGTAGAGCTATTCAATCCTCCCTGGGCTAACCTGAGTGCCCCCGGTCTTACCCTTGCTTTTATGGCTGCAACGGCAGTGCTGGTGATCTCCTGCCCCTGCGCCCTCGGCCTGGCCACACCTACTGCGCTGATGGTTGGTAGCGGCCTTGGCGCAGAGAAGGGCATTCTGATCCGCAGTGGTGAAGCAATCCAAACCATAAAGGATGTCCGGGTAATTGCCTTTGACAAAACCGGAACGCTGACCCGCGGCAAACCACAGGTTACCAATCTTGAGACCTACAATGGATTTGATGAGCAGAGCCTCCTGCTTTATGCTGCCGGGCTGGAGAAAGTCTCTGAACATCCAATTGGGCTGGCCCTGGTTGAAGCGGCTGCAAACCGGAAGCTTACTCTGCCGGAGGTTACTGACTTTGAAGCAATTTCGGGGCTGGGTATTGCCGGTCGGGTTGACGGGCGCCCGGTTTTGGTCGGTAACCGGCGTTTCATGGAAAGCAAGGCTGTAGAACTTGGTGCTGCACCGGAACAAATGGGGCATTATGAAAATGAAGGGAAAACCGCCATCCTGGTTGCAGTTGACCAGGCCCTGGCAGGTATTGTGGCTGTGGCGGATACAATAAAGGATGAAGCGCTGCAGGCAGTTGCCACCCTGGAGACAATGGGGCTAAAAACAGCGATGATCACAGGTGATAACTCTGCTACTGCTGCTGCAATAGCCAGCCAGATCGGGATCAGTGAAGTTCTGGCTGAAGTCCTCCCCGAAGGCAAGGTTGACGAAGTGAAAAGACTGCAGGAGCGCTATGGTCTGGTTGCCATGGTTGGAGATGGAATTAACGATGCTCCCGCCCTCAAGCAGGCTAATGTGGGAATTGCCATCGGGACGGGAACCGATGTGGCAATTGAAGCCGCTGATATCACCCTGGTCCGTGGCGACCTTGGCTCAGTTGTCTCGGCAATTAAGCTTTCGCGAGCCACATTTAATAAAATTCGCCAGAATTACTTCTGGGCCTGGTTTTACAACAGCATTGCTATTCCGGTTGCTTTTCTCGGCCTTCTGCACCCGATTATCGGAGCTGGAGCCATGGCGTTAAGTTCGCTTAATGTTGTTCTTAATTCGTTGCGCTTGAAAAAAACGGATCTTGACCCCGGTTACGTATCTCGCCCTGACTAATAAATATTTTTTATATTAGCAGGAATCATTATTAAAATATAGAATATATGAATAAACTTATATATAGAAAACTGGGAGGTAAAATGATGAGTGTTAAAGTTGGACAAAAAGCT
>CAZCHW010000087.1:0-7709 GCA_964498375.1 uncultured Syntrophomonadaceae bacterium
GACCTGCAGCTTCTGTCTCAAAAACCCCCGTCGAATCCAAACGCCCCCATACTTTAAATTTTACTCTATTTCATTCGTTCCGCTGTCGATCCCGAAAAGCTCTTTCCATCTCGCGCTTGCTGTCACGCTCAGCTATATCGCGACGTTTGTCGTAGAACTTTTTCCCGCGGGCCAAACCCAGCTCTATCTTAGCCAAACCCCGGGTGATATAAATCTTCAGCGGAATCAAAGCATAACCCTTTTCATTTACCTTGCCGGTCAACCGGCTAATTTCCATCTTGTGCAGCAACAGCTTGCGCACACGCAGCGGATCATGGTTAAACCTGTTACCCTGCTCATAAGGGCTTATATGCATATTATACAGGAAAATCTCACCATTTTCAATCCGGGCATAGCTGTCCTTAAGGTTCACCCGGGCGTTGCGGACTGATTTAACTTCAGTTCCGGTGAGAACAATTCCCGCTTCAAAACTGTCTTCAATATGATAATCGTGCCGCGCTTTACGGTTCGTGCTGATTACTTTATCCACTGGCTCATGCTCCATTTACTCGTTCCTAAAATAGTTTCTGTCCCTTTACCGTGGCACCTCAAAAAGCTTTTCCCCAGTTTTCGCTGAAAGCAATGTCGGTCAGGTCCTTTCGCGGCCGTTCCGAAGGCTGCTTTTCCGGGATGCCCAGTGGAGAAAGGGCAACCACCCTGTATTGCTCGGGAATGGCACAGGCTCGGCGAACTTTTTCTTCTTCAAACCAGCCGACCCAGCAGGTTCCCAAACCTTCAGCATGGGCCGCCAGCATTAATTGCTGCATCGCCAGCCCGGCATCGAGCATATAAAAATCTTTGCCGTCCGGGTTGCCCGATTCAGAGGGATCAGCACAAAGCACAATAACCAGGGGGGCTGTTTCGCCAACTGCACGCCTGGCCGGGTTATTGTCCGGCATACTTGCAGCAATCGTTTTTTTTCGCTCATGGTCCCCAACAATTACAAAGCGCCAGCATTGCAGGTTGCTCCAGGAAGGAGCTATACGGGCTGCTTCAAGAATTCGCTTAAGCTTTTCATCCGGCACTGGTTCATTTAAATACTTTCTTACACTTCGCCTTTCTTTCATTACCTGGTATAGGTCCATCGCTATTCCTCCTCTATCTTAATCATTATCGGCCGGGGCAAATGTTACCTGCCCCTCTTCGCGGTTGGCCCTGATTACCTGGATCTTGATTTCATCGCCCAGGCGATAGCTGTTTCTGGATCTTTCTCCGATTAACGAGAGCGCTTTTTCATTGAAGATATAAAAGTCATCTTTTAATTCACTGACCGGTATCATTCCTTCGACTGTGTTGTCCAGCTCAACAAAAATACCGAAGTTGGTAACACCATTGATAATACCGGTATAAGTTTCACCAATTTTGCTCTCCATATACTGGGCCTTTTTCATCTCAATAGAAGCTCTTTCCGCTTCTACAGCGGCTCGTTCACGCTCTGATGAGTGGCGGGCAATATCGGGAAGGCGGGCCTGCAGCTTTTTAATTTTCTCCTTCGTCAGTCCGCTGCCGCTTAAAACTTCTTTTAAGATTCGGTGCACGATTAAGTCAGGATACCGCCTGATCGGTGAAGTAAAATGACAGTAACAGGGCGAAGCCAGACCGTAATGTCCTTCATTCTCAGCGCTGTACTGAGCCTGCGGTAGTGAGCGCAGCACCAGGTAACGAACCAGTTTTTCTGTTCTTTCACCCCTGGTTTTATCCAGCAGGCCGGTCAGATGTTTCGGTTTGAGAATTTTGATGTTGGAGAGCGCTCCGATACCCATTAAGGTCAGGGTCTCCCGCAGCATAGCCAGTTTTTCTTCAGTCGGGATAGTATGCACCCGGTAGACACAGGGTAATTTTTTTCTAAAAAGGTATTCAGCGACCGCCTCGTTGCAGTAGATCATGAATTCTTCGATTAAAGATTCAGAACGGCCCATAACCCGCTTGCCGATTGAAATCGGAACCCCTTGATCGTCCACTTCAATGCGTGCTTCGGGCAGATCGAGATCAAGAGCGCCACGCTTCATTCGTCTCTCCCTCAAGATCGCCGCCAGGTCGGTCATCCGGTCAATCATTCCGGGGATATCGCTGTCCTTGAAAGGTTGACCCCCGCTGTCCCTGTTAAAATATGCTTCTACCTGCTGGTATGAAAGACGCTCGGCCACCCTGATAACACTGGCGTTAAAGTCAGCTTTAATTAACTGGCCCTCTTTGTCTATATCCATGATTGCGCTGACTGCAAGGCGATCTTTACCGGCCTGCAGGCTGCACAGGTTTTCTGAAAGCTTCGGCGGCAGCATATGAATAACCCGTTCCACCAGATAAATACTGGTTCCGCGCTTAAGAGCTTCCCGGTCGATCGGCTTGCCCTGGCGGACATAATGTGATACATCAGCAATATGCACCCCAAGGCGGTATCCTCCAGGAGTCAGTTCAAGAGAGACGGCATCGTCAAAATCGCGGGCCAGCTCATCATCGATCGTTACCATTTTCAGATCGCGAAGGTCGAGACGGTCTTGCTCCTGGACAGCCAGGGCAATAGTTTCCTCGCCAGGCAGATCTTCGACGTATTGAAGAACCGCCGGGGGAAACTGGCCCGGTAATTCATAACGATGTTTAAAAGTGAGTTGCTCAGCCCTGACACTGCCGGCCCGGCCAAACAGTTCCACTATCTTGCCACGGGCAGGACGTTTCCCATGCGGCCATTTATATATTTCCACGACCACTTTATCACCGGGGTTCGCCTTTTTTAGATCCCTGGCGTTAACACTGATCGGCCCAGGCAGGCGATCATCGTCAGGTTCAACAAAAAATCTTTTTTTCTCACGCTTCAGGGTTCCGACAATCCTGCTCTGCCCGCGCCTCAAAATACCAATTACCGTTCCTTCCCTGCTGCGCTTTCCTCTTCCAGCCTCCAGGCGTACCATGACCCGGTCACCGTGGGCTGCACTGTTTAGGTTGCCGGCGCTGATGTAGACATCTTCCTCACGGCTGTCGGGACGCAAAAAAGCAAAGCCGCGTCTGTTCCCCTGCAAAACCCCGGTCAGGTATCCAAGTCGTTCGGGAATACCGTAACGGCCTCGTGGTGATTTAACCACCAGGCCTTCGGCCTGCAATTTTTTTAACTCAGCCAGTAAAATACCCTTGTCCTGACGTTCAAGGGCCAGGCTTTCCAGGATCTGTTGAGGGGTGAGGGCCTTGCGGCGGCCTTCGTTTAATAGTTTAATTATATCTGAGTGCAGTCGTTTGATTACTTCCTGGCGATCACTCAATGTAAAATTATCCAACTCCTTTGAAATACAAATGATCTGTACACCCGATCGGCTTGATTCTGTTTAATAAAAAGGCAGGGGAAGTATGCTCCCCTGCCATTATACCATTCTCTGTAAGTTAGAGGCTAATTAATCACTACCAGGACAATTGTAAAGAGCATAAATCCAACAGCAAGGTAGGTGGTAACCTTCCCCAGCTTTTCATCAAGCCCTTTCTTCTTTCCCACCAGCGATTGTGCTCCACCGGCGATGGCCCCTAGGCCGGCACTGCGCCCGGATTGCAATAAAACAGTAGCTATAAGGGCAAGGCATAGAACCAGGTAAATTATCGTCAATACAGTTCCGATCATCAGCAGATTACCTCCAATAAATCATCAATACAAACTGAGCAAAGGTTATTTTAACATAGTTTGTCCGTTAATACAAATTTTTTAACTTCGCAGTTCTCTTCGCAGTTCTTTTACCGACCAATCAATAGTGGGCCTCCGTATACGGCTGCTTCACCTAACTCCTCTTCAATGCGCAGCAGTTGGTTATACTTGGCGACCCGATCGACACGCGATGGGGCCCCGGTTTTTATCATCCCTGTTCCGGTTGCAACTGCCAGATCTGCAATGAATGTATCATCAGTTTCGCCTGAACGATGCGAAACCATGGCGCTGTAGCCGGCCCGGGCCGCCATAGCCATCGTATTTAAGGTTTCTGTAAGAGTTCCGATCTGGTTTAGTTTGATCAGGATAGAATTAGCAATCCCTTCGGCAATGCCGCGACCAAGCCTCTCGGGGTTGGTAACAAAAAGGTCGTCGCCGATGATTTTAATCTGCTTGCCAGCCGCAGCGGTAAACGCCTTCCAGCCCGGCCAATCTTCTTCATCGTGACTGTCTTCAATGCTTAAAAGAGGGTAACGCTTGCTCAAATCAAGATAATAATCACTTAATTCATTAGCAGCAAAACGGTGTCCTTCCAGTTCATATTTTCCATCGTGGTAAAATTCACTGGCTGCAGCATCAAGGGCCAGGCATACCTCTTCCCCGGGCCTGTAACCGGCCATTTCGATTGCCTTGATTATCAGCTCAATCGCCGATTCACTCGACTCTAGGCTGGGAGCAAAACCGCCCTCATCCCCAACATTTGTGTTTAACCCTTGATCTCGAAGTATTTTTTTCAGGTGGTGAAAAATCTCAGTCCCCATCCGCAGGGCTTCGCGAAATGATTCTGCACCAAGAGGAACAATCATGAATTCCTGAATATCCATGTTGTTATCGGCATGACTGCCTCCGTTCAGAATATTCATAAAAGGGACGGGTAGCAGGTTGGCTCTGAGTCCTCCCAGGTAGCGGTAAAGCGGCTGGCCGAGCATTGCCGCGGCAGCCCGGGCTGCCGCCAGCGATACTCCCAGAATAGCGTTAGCGCCCAGTTTAGACTTATTGACTGTGCCATCGATCTCAATCATCAGCCGATCTAAATTGTGCTGGTCAAGAATCGAATGTCCGCACAGTTCAGGCGCCAGTAAATCGTTAACATGGCCAACAGCATTTAACACACCCTTGCCCAGAAATCTGCCTTCGTTTCCATCACGCAGTTCCACTGCTTCGAAAGCGCCGGTTGACGCCCCGGAGGGGACGGCAGCTCGACCGCTCCAGCCACCCTGCACTTCCAGGTCGACCTCGAGCGTCGGGTTACCCCGTGAATCTAGTATTTCTCTCGCTTTGATTGCCCTAATCTGTTCTTCCATACCGATTACCTCCTACAACTTTCTAACTTAATATTTATCTATCACGAGCTTAAGGCAAAACTTCTTTTATCATGCTGACTCCGGTCATTTCCGCAGGAGCATCGAACCCGGCCAGTTCCAGTATTGTTGGCGCAACATCTGCCAAAATCCCCTCCCGGCGTAAAGATATACCGGCAACTCCAAGGACAATAAAGGGAACCGGGTTAGCACTGTGTGCAGTTAGCGTTTCGCCTTGACTATCTTTCATCTCTTCAGCATTCCCGTGATCAGCACATATTATCACCGCCCAGTCGCGGGGCAGAGCTTCAGAGACAATTCTGCCCAGGGCTGTATCCACCGTTTCAACCGCTCTGACAGTGGCTTTCAGATCACCTGAATGCCCCACCATATCGGCATTGGCAAAATTAGCCACAATCAGGAAGTGACGATCGCCCAGCACAGTTTCGATAATTTTATCCGCTACTTCAAGGGCGCTCATCTCCGGCTGCAAGTCATAGGTAGCCACCTTCGGTGAGGGAACCAGAATCCGGTCTTCGCCTGAATAGGGCTCTTCCCGCCCACCACTGAAGAAAAAGGTTACATGGGCATATTTCTCGGTTTCGGCAACTCGCATTTGCTTTAAATTTCTTTGGGCGTATATTTCACCAAGCGTATTCTGCAAGTCATCCAGCGTGAAAGCGGCTGGCACATTGAAATTACGATCATAGCTGGTCATCGTCGTATAAAAGGGCTTAACCGGCCTGGCACCGCGGTCAAAACCATTAAAATCTTCTTCAATAAAAGCACGGGTAATCTGCCGGGCCCGATCCGGGCGGAAGTTAAAAAATATGACACTATCGGAAGATTTGATCGTCGTTAGTGGACGTCCCTGCCGATCGACCATCACCGTCGGTTTGACAAACTCATCCCCTTCACCACGTTTATATGCCTGGTCAAGAGCGTTCAGGGGATCATCTGCAGTCAGACCCTGACCGGCTGTGTAAGCCCGGTAAGCTTTTTCAGTTCTGTTCCAGCGCCGATCGCGATCCATCGCATAATAGCGACCGCTAATCGTAGCAATATAACCATTTTTTCTCTCTTCGGCCAGGGTCTTCAGATCTGACAAAAAGGGTTTGGCTCCAAAGGGTATCGTATCGCGGCCATCAAGAATAGCATGAACAAATACTTTTTCAACGCCCACTTTTTCGGCAAGTTCAAGCAGCGCCAACAGGTGCCGGTAGTGGCTGTGCACTCCTCCGTCTGAAACCAGTCCGACCAGATGCAAGGCAGAGCTGCCGATCATCGACTTTTTCATCGCTTCAAGGAGCACTTGGTTGTTATAGAAATCTCCAGATTCAATACTTTTGCTGATCCGGGTCAGTTCCTGGTAGACAACCCGCCCTGCCCCGAGGTTCAGGTGTCCCACCTCGGAATTACCCATCTGGCCGGGCGGCAAACCGACAGCTTCACCTGAGGCATTCAATAAAGCCCAGGGATAATCGCGGTAATAACTATCCATATTCGGTTTTTGGGCCTGCATTACGGCATTGCCACCGTTTTTCTCACTATAGCCCCACCCATCAAGAACAACCAGCAATACTTTTTTCAACTGTTTACCGCCTTTCGCGCTGCTTCGATCAGAGCTGCAAAAGAAGCTGCTTCCAGGCTTGCTCCACCAATAAGCGCGCCCGATACTGAAGGCAGGGACACAAATGACCCTATATTTTCTGCTTTGACACTGCCGCCATATTGCACCCTCACCTGTTCAGCAGCAGCCCCAAATTGATCAGCAAGGAGGCTGAGGATATAAGCTGCAGCCCCCTCAGCATCTTCAGTAGTGGCAGCCTTGCCGCTACCAATCGCCCAGACCGGTTCATAGGCTATTACCAGGTTTACAGCAGCTTCTGGAGCGAAATGTTCGAGAGCACCATGCAGTTGTTTCTTTAAGACTGTTTCAGTGGCTCCCTGCCGCCTTTCCTCGTCAGTTTCACCAACACAAAGTATCGGTTTAAGCCCCTGTTCTATGGCAGCTTTCACTTTCATCCCGATCATACGGTCATCCTCACCCATGATGTGCCGCCTTTCCGAGTGGCCGAGAATCACATATTCCACCCCGGTTTCCAGCAACATCCCCGCCGAGATTTCACCGGTATAGGCACCCTGCCCGGCCCAGTGCATATTCTGGGCCCCCAGTTTTATCTTTGTCCCCTGCAATTGTTCGGCAGTACCGGCCAATGCTGTAAAGGGTGGACAAATTAGTATTTCAACACCGGCTTCCCTTAACTTTTCATTTTTCAAGGCACGGCAAAACTCTATTGCATCGGCTACAGTTTTATGCATTTTCCAGTTTGCAGCAATAATCAGTTCCATACATTCGCCCTCCTAAAAACCGCAGTAACGACTGCTGATTTGATCGTTCCTATTAAACCTGATCCTCCAGAACAGCTATCCCGGGCAGGACCTTGCCTTCCCAGAACTCCAGTGTTGCCCCACCACCGGTGGAGATGAAACTAATCCTGTCAGCCAGGCTTAGTGCTTCCAGGGCAGCAACCAGATCTCCCCCGCCTACTACAGAATAGACATGACTGTCTGCGATTGCCCGGGCTACCAGCCCGGTTCCACGGTCAAAAGGCGGCACCTCAAAAACCCCAAGCGGACCATTCCAGACTGCCATTGCTGATTGTCCGATGATCTTGCTAAAT
>CAZCHW010000088.1:0-7661 GCA_964498375.1 uncultured Syntrophomonadaceae bacterium
TGCAGGTTCGGAGCAAGGTGGAGAAAGCTCAGATGACGTATTAGATGACGATGCAGTCTATGAATTTTCCCTGGCTCACTTTTTCCCCGCTGTTCATCCCGGTGAGACTGACCTGGTGCAGGGTTGGGCTGAAGCGCTTGGCCAGGCCAGCGGTGGTAGGATTATTATAACCAGTTACCCCGGCGAAACACTTTTAAAATCTGCTGAAATATATGAAGGAGTAGTTTCCGGCATTGCCGATATCGGTCTATCAGCTTTTTTTTACACCCGCGGCCGGTTTCCTGTACTTGAAGCCCTGGAGCTGCCGGGAATTATTTATGAAAGTTCCTACGCTGCCAGCAAAGTGGCCTGGGAAGGGATTAAGGAACTGGACCCCGAGGAAGTGCAGGATACAAAGCTGATGTTTGTACTTTCTACCGGCCCGGGAGATTTGTTTACTACCAGGCCGGTTAGAAACCTGGATGATCTAGAGGGTATGAAAATAAGGGCGGCGGGATTAAGCGCTGATACCCTGGCCCTGCTGGGCGCTTTACCTGAAGCGATGCCCCAGCCTGAAGCTTATGAAGCCCTGGCTCGCGGGATTGTTGATGGCAACCTGGCCCCGGCCGAAGTTTTGCAGGGTTGGCGTCATGCCGAGGTTACTGACTACCTGACCCGCACTCCCTTTCTTTATAATGCAGTCTTTTTTGTGACAATGAACCAGCAGAAATGGGATGCTCTGCCGGCAGATTTGCAGCAGATATTTTTAACCGTTAACGAACAGTTTCTTGAAGATGTTGCGGCCGGCCTCTGGGACATGCAAAATGAACGAGCCGTTGACTGGGCAATTGAAGAAACCGGGCAGGAAGTTATAACCCTGACTGACGAAGAAATGGCCGCCTGGATCGAGAAAGTGGAACCAATCCAGGAAGATTTTGTCGACCGCATGAACCAGCTTGGTTTTGACGGACGGCAGATTCTTGACACCATTAAAGATCTGGCTGAACAATACTAAATGTTTTTGATCACAACAGGATAGGAAGATTTATATGCACAAAGTTGATTTCCTAATTGTTAAAGCAAGCAGGTTTCTGGATGTGCTGGCCGGGTTAATCCTGGCCGGCACCGCACTTTTAATTGTTGCGAATATTATCGGCCGCACGCTCTTTAACTTTTCACTTCTCGGCACCTATGAACTGGTCGGATACCTGACCGCTTCGGCAATTGGCCTTTCGCTAGCCCGTTGTGCAGTTGAAAACAGCCACATTGCCATTGAATTCGTACTAGATCGCTTTCCTTTAAAGACCCAATGGGTGATCGATATTGTTTTAAGTGTTCCCTCATTTTTATTCCTTTCATATGCCACCTACCACCTGTTTAGTTATGGTGGGCGCATTGCTGCAACAGGGGAAGTGTCCCCGACAACCCAGATGATTTTTTACCCCTACATCTACCTGGTTTCAATCGGCTTTTTGATGCTCAGCCTGGTTGTGCTGATGCACATGATTACCCTGATCAGGGGAGGTGCGCAGTAATGAGTCCAACAACTGCAGGTATAATTGGAATTGGTCTGTTTTTTCTGCTCATCATTTTAAGAATGCCAATTGCCTATGTAATGGCTTTGATCGGTTTTGCCGGTTTCGCCTATTTAACCTCTTTATCGGCTGCATTTGCCCTGGTTTCGAAAGATCTCTTTTCAACCTTTTCTAATTATTCGCTTAGTGTAATACCCATGTTCATCTGGATGGGATTTCTTGCTTTTCATGCCGGGATAGGTTCCCGACTTTACAACCTGGCTTACAGGTTGGTTGGCCATCTGCCCGGAGGATTAGCTATTGCCACCCAGGCCACCTGCGCCCTTTTTGGGGCTGTTTGTGGTTCTAATACGGCAACGGCTGCAACAATCGGTGCAATTGCGCTGCCGGAAATGCGCAAGTATAATTATAGTTCGTCGCTTTCAACTGCCAGTGTGGCCGCCGGCGGAGCGTTGGGAGTACTGATTCCACCCAGCGTTATCTTTATTGTTTATGGTATTTCTGCAGAGCAGTCGGTGGGGCGCTTGTTTTTAGCCGGAATAGTTCCGGGATTCTTACTGATGCTGCTTTACATGGCTGTGGTTTTTTTCCTGGCCAAGCGAGACCCGGCCGTTGGGCCAGCAGGGCCTCGATTTGGCTGGCGTGAACGGCTGAACGCCCTGGGCGGCGGACTATTTGAAGTGCTGGTAATATTTGCTATATCACTGGGCGGTCTTTTTGCCGGATGGTTTTCACCAACTGAAGCCGGTGCGGTCGGGGTAGCTGGAGTAGCATTGGTCACATTGGTACAAAAAAAGCTGACCCTGGCGATGCTCAAAAAATCACTGGCCGATACAACCCGTACTACGGCCATGATTATGCTGCTTGTTGCTGCTGCGGTCATTTTTGGACGCTTTATCGCTGTCAGCCGCATTCCTTTTGCTATGGCTGAATGGGCTGCCGCACTAGATTTGCCCGCCTTTGTGGTAATGGCCCTGATCCTTGCCATTTACCTGGTTCTGGGCTGTTTTATTGACGCCCTGGCCCTCATATTACTGACCATCCCGATTTTCTTACCGGTAGCAGTTACAGTTCTCGGATATGATCCGATCTGGTTCGGTGTTATTATTGTGATGGTTGTTGCAATGGGTGTGATCACCCCGCCGGTGGGCATGAATGTTTACATTATCAAAGGCATTGCCCGTGACGTCCCCCTGGAAACGATTTTCAGCGGCATCTGGCCATTTTTGTTTGCCATAGTTGTCTGCCTGGCCATTCTAATCGCCTTTCCACCCCTGGTTACTTTTTTACCATCTTTACTGCACTAACCTGCAGCGATCAGCCAGCTGAAACAGCACAAATACATATTGATAATATCCGGCGGGTCCGGTACTACCTGAACAGGTAATTCCGAACCCGCTTATTTTTTGGTTAAGGCAGGGGGAACCGATCATTTTTGAAGGAATAGCGTTTCAGTAGGAGAATTATAATTATACTGACAATTTGCCAGAGGAGGCGGAATACTTGATCCTGCTTAACCCGAAAAAACTCAACCGGCCCTATAGGGATGAAGCAACAGAGGCAATGATGCAGAAAACAATTGATTTTTTTGAAAGAAAAGGGAAGAAGAAACTTAAGGAAGATGATCGCAACAGGGTCTGGTATGATGATTTTCTCGAATTTGTCAAGGAGAACAAGCTCTTTTACAGGCTGCTTACACCTGAACAGTATGGTGAAGAAGGATGCCGCTGGGACACCTGGCGCAATTGTGAGTTTAATGAGATCCTTGCTTTTTACGGGCTGCACTATTGGTACACCTGGCAGGTTTCAATTCTTGGTCTCGGCCCGATCTGGATGGGAGATAACGAAGAACAGAAGAAAAGAGCTTCCGGGCTGCTTAACGAGGGTAGTGTCTTTGCCTTTGGTCTTTCCGAGCGTGAACACGGTGCCGATGTTTATTCAACTGAGATGAACCTGAGACCCTTATCTGATGGAACTTACCTGGCTAACGGTGAAAAATATTACATAGGTAACGGAAACATTGCTGAGATGGTATCTACCTTTGGTAAGATGGCCGATAACGGTGATTATGTCTTTTTTGTTGCTAACTATGGACATAAAAATTATGAGTTGGTTAAAAATGTGGTTAACTCTCAGTCATACGTGGCCGATTTTATCCTTAAAGATTATCCAATCAGTGAAAATGAGATTCTGTCTCGGGGCCAGGCTGCCTGGGATAGCGCTCTGAATACTGTTAATGTGGGTAAGTATAACCTGGGCTGGGCTTCAATTGGTATCTGCACCCATGCCTTTTACGAGGCTTTGAACCATGCCGCCAACCGGATATTATACGGTATGAAAGTAACTGATTTTCCCCATGTCAAGCAGATGTTTGTCGATGCCTACACTCGCTTAACGGCAATGAAGCTGTTTGCTCTCCGCGCGGCAGACTACATGCGTGCTGCCGGCCCGGATGACCGCCGCTACCTGCTTTACACGCCCACAGTTAAAATGAAAGTGACCACCCAGGGTGAAGAAGTAGTGAACCTGCTCTGGGATGTCATTGCCGCCAGGGGCTTTGAAAGCGATACTTATTTTGAAATGGCGGCCCGCGATATCCGCGCCCTGCCTAAACTGGAAGGTACTGTGCATGTTAATATTGCTCTGATTGTTAAATTTATAGCTAATTACTTTTTTAACCCGCAGGAATACCCGCCCCTGAAAAAACAGGATCAACCTGCGAATGATGATTTTCTCTTCAACCAGGGACCAGCCCGCGGCCTGGGCAAAATCCGTTTCCACGATTATGCCGCAGCTTACAACTCCTACGATCTGCCAAACCTGTCTGTATTTAAAGAGCAGACAGCCCTGCTGAAAGAATTTCTGGCGGCAGCTACTCCAGATGCCGGTCAACAGCGGGATACCGATTTCCTCTTATCCCTGGGCGAAATGTTTACCCTGGTGGTTTACGGACAGTTGATCCTGGAGAACGCAAAAATTTACGAAATGGAAGAGAGGTTGGTAGATCAGATTTTTGACTTCATGGTTCGGGACTTTTCTAAATTTGCCCTGGCCCTGTTCAGTAAAGCCGGAACAACAGAAGCCCAGATGGTTTACCTGCAGAAGATGATCAAAAAACCGGCCGTGGATTATGACCGGTTTGCTCACATATGGGAAAATCATGTTCTGGCCTTAAAAGATCTTTATGAAATGAACCTTTGATTTAAGTGGTTGGCTCAGCCAGTAAAAGTTCTTTCAGCGAGCAGGGCTCTAAGCCCTGTCTGCGCAGACCGGTGATTATTTCGGGGAGTGCGGCAATGTCGACCGGGGTAAAGTGCAGTAAAACAATACTGCCGCCCCTGGCATTGGAAAGGACGTGGCTGATTACCCGGCTGGTAGTGTAAGCTTCGTTGCGCAGGGCATAGATCAATTCTACGTCCCACAATATAGGAACCATGCCCTTGCCAGCAATAATTTCCTGGAGCTGTTTGGTTTTAGCACTGCCGGGTGAGGTAAAGCCGTCCATGCCAGGAGGGCGGAAGAATAATGTTTCATAATTATAGCCAAGCGCCTGGTCAACGGCATTTTGCCAGTTCAGCAGCTCTTCACGCACCCGATCTTCACTGACAGTAGTCAGGAAAGTGTGGCTGTAGGTATGGTTGCCCAGTTCGTGGCCCTCTTCAACAGCCCTTTCCCAGATCTCGGGGTGCAAATCCACCCAGGACCCCATCACAAAAAAAGTAGCCCTGACCTGGTGAGCGCGCAGATGTTCCAGGGTCTGGTTAATCAGCTCGGGGCCGGCTCCGTCATCGATGGTTATTGCAACCCTGTTGGTAGAGCGATTACCGTAGCTGATAATGTTCGATGAACGAAGCATGTAGTTTTCTTCACGCAGTTTTTCGTTTTCCTCCATTATTTCATCATAACGAAGCTGCAGCTGCCGGTTTTCGCTTTCTACCTGATTGATCGTTTCTCTGATTGTTTCAAGTTCTAAATTCAGGTTTTCCATGCTGCGGTACTGGATCAGGTTAAAGATAGAGAGGGCGATGATCAGCAAAATCAGGATCAGGAAAATAAATATACGAACTCCTGATTTACTACTTTTCGATGGTTTGGTTCGCCGGTAACTGTAACTATCCACGTTAGCCTATAGCTCCTCTGCTTTGAAGTAGACTATTCCCAATTAACTGCTTATATGTTAACCTACTAAAAAAGATAAAACAATAGGCATTTACCATTTTTGGAAAAGGAAGTGATTAAACGTGAAGACCTTGCTTGCCTTAGCTGCAAGTCCCCGGCGGGGAGGAAACAGTGACCTTTTACTGCAGCAATTTTGCAGGGCGGCAGAAGAAGCAGGCTGGCGAATTGACTTGGTCCGTATAAACGATCTGAATTTCAGACCCTGCCAGGCCTGTGATGCCTGTGCAAAAGACGGTCAGTGTATCTTAAAAGACGATATGCAGGAAATTTACCCCAGGTTGATCGAATCGGATGCCCTGGTAATTGCCAGTCCTGTTACCTTTGCTTCACTGAATGCCCAACTGAAGATGTTTATTGACCGTTTCCAGTGCTGGTGGAATGCCAAGTATACCCTGCAAAAGCCTTTTATTCCCGAGGATGCTAAACATCCCGGGTTTTTCATTTGCGTGGGGGCTCTGCAGAAAAAGGAATACTGTGAAAATGCGCTGCAGATCATCAAAGTATATTTTCATAATATTAACCATACATTGTCGGGCAGCCTGTCACTGCGCGGTTATGATGCGAAAGGTGAAATTGCCGATGACCCTGACGCGCTGGATAAGGCTTACAACGCCGGAAAAGAATTTGTTGCAAAAATTACTTAGGTCACAGATTGCTTTTCCCGCATAATCAGGTTTTCGCACCTGGCTAGCAATTTTGTTCGGTACTGATCAAATTCAGGGGCCCGTCTAGCAGGGCCCCTGCAGGTTTTCCGGGTTTTCTACAGTTCTCTCATTGCGGACATTGCCCGTGTTTACAGTTGTTTTTGCTTCTACCAGCATTACCTGGACTTCCTGTTCGGCTACGGGCTTATGCTCAACTCCGCGGGGAACAATTATAAATTCATTTTCACAGAGGGTAACCGACCGATCGCGAAAATAAATCTTTAACTCCCCTTCTATGACATAGAACATTTCATCTTCACTTTCATGGTGATGCCATATAAACTCACCTTTCAGGCGAGCTACTTTTATATGGGAGTCGTTTAATTCGCCGATGATTTTTGGCTGCCAATGCTCGCTGAACTTGTTTAGTTTTTCTTTCACATTTATTTTTTCCAAAGTATTCCCTCCAGTAAGAAAAAAGGGCAGGAGAATTGCCCCCTGCCCCCGGCCTGTTATTTAAAAACCAGGCCTTCTGTTTCTTTGGTTATGGTTACCAGGTCTTTTGGTGAAACTTTTCCGGCAATGATCTGCCGTGAAAGAGGCGTTTCTACTTGCTGTTGAATAACTCTCTTCAACGGCCGCGCTCCGAAAGCTGGATCATAACCGCGTTCAGAAAGGTAGGTTAGAACTTCTTCATCCCACTGCAGGGTCAGGTCTGCCGTCTGGGCCAACCTTGCAGCCAGCTTCTTAAGCAGCAGCTCGGCGATCTGGTGGACCTGCGATTTTTCAAGAGCCCTGAATACAATTATTTCATCAACCCGGTTTAAGAATTCGGGACGGAAATGACGATTAAGCAGGCCGAGCACCGTATCTTTCATCTTGTCGTAATCGCCACCCTGTTCATGGAAGGTCAGGATCTCCTGACTGCCAATGTTCGAGGTCATGATGACGATGGTATTACGAAAGTCGACTGTTCTGCCCTTACCGTCGGTCAAGCGGCCGTCTTCAAGAATTTGCAGCATGGCGTTGAAAACATCCTGGTGAGCTTTTTCAATTTCATCGAAAAGAACCACGCTGTATGGTTTGCGCCTTACGGCTTCAGTCAGCTGACCGCCTTCCTCGTAACCGACGTATCCTGGCGGAGCCCCAACCAGGCGGGCGACCGTGTGCTTTTCCATGTATTCTGACATATCAAGGCGGATCATATTGCGCTCGTCGTCAAAGAGCGCCGCGGCCAGGGTGCGGGCCAGTTCAGTTTTGCCCACTCCTGTTGGTCCGAGAAAGATAAAGCTGCCCACCGGGCGGTTTGGATCCTTGATCCCGC
>CAZCHW010000089.1:0-7543 GCA_964498375.1 uncultured Syntrophomonadaceae bacterium
GCAGAATAACTGTCAAAGACTTCACCCGCAAAATGCCTGCCGAGAGCTTCGGCAATTTGGCTGCGGCAAGAATTATGCACACATACAAACGCTACCTTTGGCTTATTATCCATTGGTGTTACCCTCAAAGGCGCTTTTTCCGGGAAACCAGGAGGCTGTTTTGTTGGCTATTCTTACAAGAGCCAGCATAACCGGTACTTCAACCAAAACCCCCACAATTGTTGCCAGCGCTACCGGAGAAGTTGCTCCGAACAGGGTAATGGCAACAGCAACTGCTAACTCAAAAAAATTCGATGCGCCTATCATTCCGGCCGGAGCAGCCACGCTATGTTCGAGTTTAAAGAATCTAGCGGTCAGGTAGGCAACAAAAAAGATGAAAAAAGTTTGCAATGTTAACGGGATGGCAATTAAAAACACATGCAGGGGGTTCTGGATAATTACTTCACCCTGGAAAGAAAAGATGATGATCAGGGTCAGCAGAAGCCCTCCGATGGTGACATTATTAAATTTGGGGAGAAACTGGTTTCTAAAATATTCCTCCCCCCGGGTCTTAATGAGATGCTGCCTGGTCAGCATCCCACCACTTAATGGGATCACAACAAATAAGATTACCGACATCAGCAGAGTGTCCCAGGGAACCGTTACACCGCTTAACCCTAAAAGCAAAGCAACAATTGGGGTAAAAGCAAAGACCAGAATAATATTATTGGTGGCAACCTGGACAACTGTGTAAGCGGGGTTACCCCGGGTCAGGTGGCTCCATACAAAAACCATAGCGGTGCAGGGCGCTGCTCCGAGCAAAACTGCGCCGACCAAATAACTTTCTGCCAGTTCAGGAGTAATCAGGTTCCTGAAGATAAAATAAAAAAACAGCGAAGCAATAGCGTACATAGTAAATGGCTTGATCAGCCAGTTGGTAACCCAGGTGATAAACAGCCCCTTTGGATTATTGCCGACATTTTTAATGCTTTGAAAATCTACTTTCAGCATCATCGGGTAAATCATCAGCCAGATAAGAATTGCTATGGGTATCGATACATTTGCATACTCAAAGCGTCCTAAAAAAGAAGGTATCCCCGGTAAAAACTGCCCTATTAATGTGCCAACAACCATGCACAGGGCAACCCATATGGTTAAGTATTTCTCAAAGAAACTGATGCCACTAGTTTGTTTTTTGCTCATCAGAGATTAATTTCCTTTCTTTCCAAGTTTGGCGCAGGGCGCTGTAGGTTTTATTTCTTATGGATTTTGCAGATGCAGTCTTCCGTATCACTGAAGACTGCATTAAGCCCGTTCAGTAAACTATCAGCCTTAATACTGTTTAAGGTGTAAATCATTTTTGCTCCGTCCCGCGCCGCGTTTACCAGCCCGCTTTCAGTAAGAATCTTCATGTGGTAACTGAGGGTGGACTGACTAATACTGAAATAATCCAGCAGTTCGCAGGCACACCTTTCTCCGCAGGAAAGAATGTCAATAATCTTTAACCTTGTTTCATCAGATATTGCTTTCAAGGCAGGAACATAATCAGCATATGAAAGCTTCATTAAAACACCTCACATTCAAGGCAATCTATATTATCGATAAATGTCGATATGTTAATATAATCATAACAAGCGGTTAATCGGGTGTCAACAATAATTCTGCTAAAAATGTCAATTGACACAACCATTTTGCTTTGCTATACTTGATCATGCCAATCCGCCTTTTGGAGGGGTGTCCGAGCGGTTTAAGGAGCTAGTCTTGAAAACTAGTGACCCGAAAGGGCCGTGGGTTCGAATCCCACCCCCTCCGCCACTAAATACACGGAGAGATGGCCGAGAGGTCGAAGGCGGTCGCCTGCTAAGCGATTAAGTGGGTAAAAGCCTGCTTCGAGGGTTCGAATCCCTCTCTCTCCGCCACATGCGCCCGTAGCTCAGTCCGGATAGAGTAACTGACTACGAATCAGGAGGTCGCAGGTTCAAATCCTGCCGGGCGCACCACAATAAAATAAGGGTTTCGGGGTTAGAAACAAACTCCGGAACCCTTATTTTATGTGTATAATAAATAAAGAACTTAGATAAATTTATAAATTGCAGGTGATACTGTGGCAAGTAACGAGAATCAATATCAAGCTGGCTGGAAACTTGATCATAGTTATGCTTCACTTTCCAAAACCTTTTATTCAGCTGTAGAACCGACTCCGGTGCAGACTCCCCGGCTTGTAATCCTTAATGAACCGCTGGCCGATGCGTTAGGCTTAAACATAAAGTATCTGCAAACAGAGCAAGGGGTCAATATTCTGGCCGGTAACCAGCTTCCCGAAGGTGCCGTTCCTATTGCCCAGGCTTATGCCGGGCACCAGTTTGGCCACTTTACAATGCTCGGTGATGGCCGGGCGATTTTAATTGGTGAACAGTTAGCCCCTTCCGGCGAAAAATTTGACATTCAGCTTAAGGGTGCAGGGCGAACCCCCTATTCCCGCGGTGGAGACGGCCGGGCTGCTCTCGGGCCGATGCTGCGTGAATATATTGTTAGCGAAGCAATGTAGGCCCTTGGTATTCCCACAACCCGCAGTCTGGCCGTGGTAACAACAGGTGAACCGGTTTGGCGGGAGGAAGGATTGCCGGGA
Source organism: uncultured Syntrophomonadaceae bacterium (assembly GCA_964498375.1). Lineage (GTDB taxonomy): Bacteria > Bacillota > Dethiobacteria > DTU022 > DTU022 > JAABTH01. Next base: position 2,609 of record CAZCHW010000089.1, read on the forward strand.
GCGATATTAACCAGAGTAGCCCCCAGCCATATCAGGGTGGGGACCTTTCAGTACATTGCCAGGTGGGGCTCTAAAGAAGAACTGCAAACCCTGGCAGATTACACAATCAACAGGCATTTTTCTGCGGTTAAGGATCAAAACCTTTACCTGGCTTTGTTAAAAGCAGTGATAGAACGACAGGCGGAACTAATTGCAAAATGGCAGTTAACAGGTTTTATCCATGGTGTGATGAATACCGACAACATGGCCTTAAGTGGCGAAACTATCGATTACGGACCATGTGCTTTTATGGATGTTTATGATCCAGCTACTGTTTTCAGCTCAATTGATCAGCATGGTCGTTATGCCTATAACCAGCAGCCGGTAATAGCCCAATGGAACCTGGCCCGCTTTGCGGAAACGTTGCTGCCCCTGCTTGATCTCAGGCTTGAAAATGCCTTGCAAATGGCTCGTGATGCAGTCATTGCCTTTGAAGCTCTCTACAATCGCTACTGGCAGAGAGGAATGCGCAATAAACTGGGTCTCTTTGTGGAAGAGCAAAATGATCTTGATCTGTTTGATGGGCTATTGCGGGCAATGAAACAATACGGGGCTGATTATACTAATACATTCTGGAGAATTACTACGGATGATTCAGATCAAACAGCTTTCTTCAACAGCAAGGATTATCATCAGTGGCTGGAAAAGTGGCAAGACAGGTTAAAAAAAGAGAATCGCCCGGCCAGTGAGCGGCGGCAACTGATGGAAAACAGCAACCCCATGGTAATACCCCGTAATTACCTGGTTGAAGAAGCGCTGCAGGCAGCTAATGATCAGCACAATTATGAAGTGATGAAAAATTTACTTAATGTGCTGGGCAGGCCTTTTGATTACAGTATTGGTGAAAATTATTACACCAAGCTTCCCCCTGAGCCCGATCAGCCTTACCAGACCTTTTGCGGCACATAAGCAGGGGAATGGTAAATGTATAAGCCGATAACTGGTTGTTTTTCTAATATGCAGGTTGTAACAGTTCCCCCGGCAAAGTAGAATACTCTATTAAATATAAATATTTGCAATAGTATGAAGGACTTTGTGAATGCCTGTTGAAATATTTTATAATATTTAATTGAGCAAGGTTTAAACCTCAGAGATCTTCTAAAACAACTCAGAAAAACCAAATTTATTCAGCTCAATCAATTACCGCAAATTGTTGATCCAATTAAATGTGTTTTGCTGTTTTTACACAATCTTTAAGTTAAGCCCATATAATTATGTAAAATCGAGGAGCCATTTCTCCTCACCTTCGGTTGGAATGCAATTGGTGAAAAAGCTACCTAAATGGAGGTATTCGAAATAGCTCAGTACAAGATTACCGTAGATTCGCAAACTTTGCATCAACTTTTATGACAAAATCAACAGATTCGGGAGTGTCAGTATTGCTGGAATCGGTATTAAACCAGATTTTGGAGGCAGAAGCAACGAGAAGCTACAGTCGGGACCTTATAAGCTTACTGATAAACGCTACAGGGTTACCGCAGGTGGCATCTACCTACACGAACTCACCACCAGGGTAGGCACTTTGACTTTGAAGATTCCCCGTCCGCGCGATGGGAAGTTTTAGACAGAGATGTTTGTCCGCTGCGTAGGGTTACGTTATTTTTGTAAAGTGAAGAATTTATGGTTAAAGAGCTAAAAAAATGTGCATGAATAACTGTGGATTAGAAATATTATAGTAGTCAGTCAGTTCGTAATCAAACATTATTATAACCAGCAAATGTGGTAGTTGCTTATAAAAATGTTGCATAAAGGGGGTTTAAAGTGTTTATTTCGCGGCTTGCTAACGATGGTAGAGAACAGCAAACAGCAGAACATTTAAAAGAAACAGCTGCATATGCCAGCATAATCGGAGCCAAATTTCGCTTGTCCGCCTTTGCTCGTGCCGCCGCAATGTTCCATGACATGGGAAAATTATCCAATACTTTTACCCAATATCTGCGAGCTAGTGTCCAAAGCAAAAAAGATGGGATGTTAGCACCGCAAAGGGGGTCTGTTATACATGCAACCCAAGGAGCAAAGTATATTTACGAAACATTTATGAGCAAAAAGGAATTGTTTTTAGCGGCCGAAATAGTCGCAATCTGTATTGCTGGCCACCATGGTAGATTAATGGACGGCATATCGCCTCAGGGAGAAACACCTTTAAGAAACAGACTCACTACTGATAATGACTCACTTCATTTTGAGGAAGTTAAATCAGTTTTTGAAGAAGAGAATGTTCTGTCAGAGAATGTTATGGATTTGATCTGTGCCTGCCACAATGAGTTATTGTCTTGCATCGACACTTGCAAAGCCAATAACCTGAATCCTTTTTTTATGATCCACATGCTTGTAAAAAGTGTATTTTCATGCCTTGTTGATTCTGATCGCTATAATGCCTATTGCTTTGAGATAGGAATAGCGCCTGAACAACAGATCTCAGTGCCGCCATGGGAGGAATACTCAAAACGCCTTGAAGAATACTACTCGACCTTTACACTTGTTTCGGAGATAGATCATCTACGTCATAAGATTTCCGAGGATTGCCTGAGAGCTTCAGATCGACAGCGCGGTATTTATAGATTAGCTGTGCCTACAGGAGGAGGAAAAACCCTCTCCAGCCTTCGGTTTGCTTTGAATCATGCCAAAGAACACAATATGGAGCGTATTATTTATATCATCCCGTACCTTTCAGTTTTAGAACAGACAGCAAAGGAAATAAAAAAAGCTTTGAAATGCAGAAGTGATGAGGATTTTATTTTAGAGCATCATTCTAACTTAGTTTTGCCTGATGATGAAAATGAGGTGCAAGCTCGCCGTCTTTTGATCGACCGCTGGAGCAAGCCAATAGTTATCACGACGATGGTGCAATTTCTGGAAAGCATTTATTCTCATAAGGGGGGGGATTTACGAAAATTACATAATATGTCTAAGGCAGTGTTTATTTTCGATGAAGTTCAGTCCTTGCCGGTCAAATGTGTGTATTTGTTTAATGATGCATTAAATTACCTGCAAACATTCGGAAATTGCACTGCATTGCTTTGTACCGCTACGCAACCGCTGCTTGACAAAGTAAAACAGCCTATCCATTTGGCTTCTCACCCTGAACTAATAGCTGATACAAGTAAAATGTTTGAAAAGCTTAAACGAACACGTATAGTTGATAGCATCGAAAATAGTGGCTACACAATTAAAAAACTGAGTGAGTTTGTTCTTAACAAATTAAACGAAGCCGGTAATTGCCTGGTGATTTTAAATACGAAAAACGATGTTGCAAAACTATATAGAGAGGTGAAAAACTGCATTAGTGCAAATAAAGATACCGACATTAAGCTCGTGCATTTGAGCACATCGATGTGTCCCGCCCACCGTTTGGACGCAATCGATGCAATGATGGAAGACGGTAAAAAAAGAAGGCTCAAAGATGAACGCATTTTGTGTATCAGCACTCAGCTTATTGAGGCCGGTGTGGATGTTTCATTTGGTTGTGTTGTGCGTGCTTTGGCTGGCCTGGACAGCATAGCGCAGGCAGCGGGACGGTGTAACCGTAATGGTGAAGATCCTGAAGGACGAGAGGTTTATGTTGTAAATCTGGCGGAAGAAAATTTATCAATGTTGCCGGATATCAAGTGTGGTAGTGAAATTACCCGCCGGATATTTAATGAATCAGCTGGCGATCTGTTGTCGCAGGCCACGATGGATCGCTACTATGAAGAATATTTTTATAAACGAGAAGGTGAAATGAACTTTCGTAATAAAGACGGGAATATCTATGATTTACTGTCGTGCAATAAAAAAGGCTTAGGCGCATACAAAAATTTCGGAAACAAATCACCCCTCCCGATGTTGCGGCATGCTTTTCAAACTGCAGGAGAACAGTTTTTTGTGATTGAGAGAAATACAACCTCAGTACTTGTGCCATATAATCGTGGAATAGAGCTTGCAAACAACTACAATGTTTCTCCTTTAAAAGATAAATCGAGGCTATTGCATGAGATTAGCAGATATTCAGTGACCCTGTATAAATACCAGCTGGACAAACTGCAGCAGGAGGGGGCATTATGCCGGATTGGTGATGAAATAATTGCTTTAGATGGTCCGTTTTATGATAACGAGCTGGGTGTTGTTTTTCAGCAGGATCCAGAATTTTTTTATATATAGGAGGTGTGAAAATGAAATATAGAAACACTGTGGAATTTGTTGTCCATGGCAAATATGCTCTGTTTTCTGATCCAATAACACGAGTTGGGGGTGAAAAATTCTCGTATCAGATTCCAACATACCAAGCTCTAAAAGGTATTCTTGAAAGTGTGTATTGGAAGCCGACATTTACATGGTTTATAGATGAAGCACGGGTTATGAATAAAATCCAGACGCAATCAAAGGGGATACGGCCAATCAAATACACATCGGTTGGGAACGAACTAGCTTATTACACTTATCTCAAGGATGTAAGCTATCAGGTACGAGCGCATTTTGAGTGGAATAATTACCGCCCAGAACTTTCCCATGATCGTAATGAGCATAAACACCATAACATAGCCAAGCGCATGATAGAGCGCGGCGGTCGGCGTGATATTTTCCTTGGCACTCGTGAATGTCAGGGTTACGTCGAACCTTGCGATTTTAATGTTGGCGAAGGTTTTTACGATGGTTACGGCGAGCTGAACTTTGGTGTTATGGTACACGGCTTTGATTATCCTGACGAAACCGGAAAGGAAGAGTTGTCGGTACGTCTGTGGCAAACAGCGAAGATGGTAGACGGTTATATCAGATTTCCACTGCCAAATGATAATTCGCAGGAAATCGTGAAGCGGTTTATTAAACCAATGAAAGCGAAAATCTTTGAGGATGAAATAAACTTTTCCGAGTTGGGCGAGGTAGATTTTGCCGCTATTTTCCAGGAAGGCGGTTATG
>CAZCHW010000090.1:0-7510 GCA_964498375.1 uncultured Syntrophomonadaceae bacterium
CTCCTTTTTTAAATGTAGTCCAGTATGCAGATGATAACTGGCTGCGCCTTTGGTTCAATAGCATCAACCGTAATGAATTAGATAGCAAGCTAACGGTTAAGGCAAACCTTAAAGCCTGGCTGACCGATATGCAGCAGGTTCTCAATGAACTATTCCGGATTACCCGTCCAGGCGGTTGGGTCGCCTTTGAAGTGGGCGAAGTCAGAAACGGTCGCCTTAAACTGGAGTGCGAGATCATTCCCCACGCTTATGAAGCAGGGTTTGACTGTTATGCAGTATTAATTAACGATCAGGAATTTACAAAAACCGCTAACATATGGGGAGTAACCAATAATAAGGCAGGGACAAACAGCAACCGGATTATCCTGCTAAAAAAAATACAGGGCCGGGCCCTGTACTAATATAGTAGGAGGTTAGGTTGAATGACATTTTAATCAACAAACTCGCCTAATCCAAACGGCTGTTGAAGTTTAATTCAACAGCCGTTTTCTGATTCCTGCCATAATATTACGCAACATATATTAAATATAAAATTTACTATCTATTTCACTGCCGTCAGGATCTCTCCATGGTTTTCTTACCCCTGTTCATTTGACGATTCAACTGCAAAGCCTGCCGGGATGAATCGTATATCACCCAGGAATAAACAAATATAAGCCCAATCCCGCGGGTAAAGAACCAGGCTGCCAGGGCAATTAAAAACCAGAATAATCCCTTATTGAACTGGCCCAGGTACATGTAACCTGCTCCGGGAAAGATTAAATTAAGCAAACCGGTCAAGATTGGATCTTTACGCTCACCAAGAGAATTAATCGCCTCATGGTCTTTTTCTTTCTTCTTTGCCGATACCGTCAATGCTTCCGGATTTAAAACCTCCCGGCAATAGGGACATTTTATTGCAAAATCAAGAACCTCTTCACCACAGCAGGAGCATTTTTTGTAGGTTAGCGCTAAGTCTTTATCGGAAGCAGCAGACCTGCCGGCACAGCCCCAGGTAATACAGCCACCTGTTTTTTCCCAGCAGGAAGAATGGTAATTGTGCATGCAGAGGCGGCAGCGGACTGACATTTCTCCACTTTTTATCTCCTGCCCACAGGCACTGCAAAATTGATCCTTCATCATCTTTACCTCCATTAATATTATATCACAGAAGTCAGTAACCTATACTAATATGGGTAAAAACCACTTGCCCTTTGTTCCCCAAAAGAGGATAATTAAACCAGCCAAGTAGTTCAGGAGGGAAAATTTTATGGAAAGCCGTGATATCGCCCAGGCGGCGGTCAGTATTGCCATGACTCCGACCCGAGAGGCTGAAATTAAGTTAAAGAATGAGCATGCTGAAGCAGGGATCAAGTCCCTGGCAGTCGATTACGGGGGAGAATTTTTAAGTTCCCTGCAGAAAGTGGTCGAACGGGCTGTAGTAGCCTCAAAACGGGAAGGCTTAATCGACGATTCGAGCCATTCAGACGGTGCTGTTGCCGGGGCCACCCGCGAAGCGCTGGTTCAGATAATGCCTAAAGCTCTTGGTTTAAATGTGGGGGGCAAAGTTGGCATTGCCAGAGGCGGCACTCATGTAGCAGTAGCAATATTTTTCGGGATCGGCTTATTGCATCGCAATGATATAGCGATCGGCCTGGGCCACCGGGCTATATAACACTGCAGGGAACCTTAAGCTATATCTGTATGTCTATTTAACCAAAGGTGGTCAATATCGCACTAGGAGGGGGATTAACTTGACGAAAAAGAAAACTCTGTTGCTCACATTCCTGATCGCGGTTGTTGTAACATGCGGTTTTATGCTCAGCGGTTGCGGAGCCGGCAGTTACATGGACAGTGCAGATGTGTCCTATGATTACGCAGATGGCGCTGCTCCCCAGGAAATGCCTGAAGAAGCTTACGACATGGAAGAAATGGGTTCTCGGCGAACGAACGGCCAGGTTGGCCAGTATGCTACAAGACACGTGATCCGCACCGGTTCGATCGAGCTCGCTGTTAACGACACCAGGGAAACAATGCGCGAAATCCGGGAAATGGTAAATGATCTTGAAGGCATAGTCAGTTATTCATACGTTTATGAAATACGTGAGGGGCAGTTTGGCGGTAGGATGACTGTCAGAGTCCCTGAGCGCTTGTTTGAATCAACCCTGCAACAGTTGGAAACCTACGGCAAAGCAACAAACGTCCAAACAGGTTCTGATGATGTAACCATGCAGTATGTAGACCTGGAAGCACGGCTTAAGAACCAGGAAGCCCAGGAAGAACGTCTGGCAGAAATACTGGAAATGGCAGAAACTGTTGAAGAAGTTTTGGAAGTGGAAAAAGAACTGGCTCGCGTGCGTGGTGAAATTGAATCGATGACCACCCAGATGATGTACCTTTCCGACCAGGTAACTTATGCTACAATCGAAGTTGGTCTGCGCGAAGAGACAATTTCAACGGAAGGAATTTCACCTGGCGCATTTGACAACATCGGCCAACGGATTCAGGAAGCATTTATCGGCAGCATCAACTTTATCCTGCGGGCCCTTTCAGTAATTATTGTCGCTATCATAGCCCTGCTTCCTGTCCTGATCCTGGTCGGGATTGTGGTTTTAGTAATAGTCCTGATCATCAGAAAAGCGAGGAAGGGTAAGAACAAACCCGAAAACAGTCCCTCTGAAGCTAGTGAACCTGATAAGCAATAAATAATCGCTTCACCGGAAAACATGAAGAGGCAGGGTGTGTGCACAACCTGCCTCTTTGTTTGCATTAAAATCATATACATCATTCCAGAAGTTTTTATTCCTCCAAGGCCTCTTCCCCGGATAAAATTTCTTCATCCTCAAAAAGTTTCACAACCCGCTGCAACAACTCAAGCAGCTGTTTACGCTCATTTTCAGGAACCCTGGCCAGATAAAGGGCCAGAAGAAGGTTACGCTTTTCTTCAACACTGTTTAAAACTTCAAGCCCTTTGGGGGTTATGGTAATCCAGACCTGTCGGCGATCTTTCTCCTGTCTTTTCCTGGTAACCAATCCCATCTTGTGAAGGCGATTGATCAAAGCGGTGATGGCGCTGAGGGTAACCCCCAGCATGTGAGCCAGGTAGGAAGTATTACAGGGAGCTTTTCGCAAAGCGCGGAGAACAATGAACTGGGTATCGGTAATTTCATCGACAGTATAACGGTTATGCAAAACCCTGACCCGGTAAATCAGGCGGCTGACAGCTAAGTCAATTTCCCGGATATAGCTAAGCAGATCATCGCCGGTAATAGTTATCACCACCATGCCAAATAGTTAATATAGTCAAATATTTATTGCATTAATTATTAGTTTTCTTATTTATACCATTGATTGACAGCACGGTCAAGAAGAACCGCGTTCCGACTCAGTCACTTATTGGCTGAAATCAACGCATGTGGTAGAGTATAAAAAACCGGACTGGAGTAGTATCTATGGTGTGCTTTGACAAATTAAAATATAATGCCAAACCCGGCCACTGGCATGTAATAGGTTTGCCCGTTCTGTCGGCCTTAATTCTCATCGGCGCATTTCCACCTTTTGAGCAGGGCTACCTGGCTTGGATAGCATTAATACCGCTGGTGGCTGTTTTAAAGGACACTTCCCTAGCTCAAGCTTTTAAAAGCGGCTATCTGTTCGGCCTCTGTTTTAACCTTTATGTTAACCTATATCTGGCTACAGTCCTTTTCAACCATCTTTCGCCTGCCCTGGCCTGGTTAGCAATGATCCTGTTGATAGCCTACCTGGCCCTGTTCCCCGCCATCTTTGCCCTGGCAGCGGCTTACATTTTTCGATTGAAAAAACCTGTATTTTCTGTTCTGGCTGTTCCCACCCTTTGGATGCTCCTTGAATATTCCCGTTCGATCGGTTTTCTTGGATACAATGTCGGCTATATCGGTTACTCGCAGTGGCAATACAGCAGCATCCTCAATCTGGCCGCCACTTACGGCTACTGGGGCTTGTCGTTTATCATTGTATTTGCACAAACTATTATTATATTTTTGGCTGATAAAAATTTTAAAGCAAAAGATCTTTCCATAGCGCTGGTTATTCTGGCTGCCATGGCAGGCTTCGGCTTGCTTGCTCCTCAATTTTACCAGATTGAAAAAGAAGAAACTCCACTATCGATCATGATGGTTCAGGGGAACAGCCGACCGGAGCAGCTGGCCGGAAACAGGCAAGCCCACGAACAACTTTATCTGGAGCTTACTGACCGGAAGGTCAAACCGGAAACAGACCTTGTGATCTGGCCGGAGACAGTGATTGATCTTAATTTATCAACAACTCAAAATCAACCACGGGCTCTCACGGATTTGGTTGACCAGTCGGGCTTTGAAATTCTTTACGGGGCAAGAGTAAGAGAGGAAAACCAACTTTATAACTCGATTATTCACTATAGGCCCGGGCAGGACCAGTTCAACCGTTATGATAAAATCCGGCTGGTTCCTTTTGTTGAATTTTTTCCAGCGGATCAGCTGTTAAACAGGCTGATTAACATTAATTTATTACTGGGCAGTTATAGCGCCGGCGAAGAAATCATCATATTCGAAATCAAAAACAACCCCCTCGCCGGAGCGATCTGTTTTGAATCGTATTTTGGCGATCTTACCCGTCTCTTTGCCCTCCATGGGGCCAGGCACCTCTTTATCCTGACCAATGATGCCTGGTTTGAAGAAACTATTGGTCTGGAAATGCACGCCCAGGCTGCAGCAATTCGGGCAGCCGAAATGGGGATTGGGATAACCCAGGTTGCCAATACCGGCATTACAATATCTTTTGATTACCGGGGTCGCGAACAATTCCGCACCGACAAGCAAGTGCAGGCTGTAATCAGCGAGCAATTTGACCTGGCCCGCCGGCCAACTCTCTATCGCCACTATGGCGACTACTTCTGCCTGATCTGGCTGGCCTTTTTGCTTACCGGCACCGGATACCTGCATTACAGAAAACAGTTTAACCTATAAAACCCTTAACTACCACTACCGGGGTCCCCGCATCGGCAGAGCCGCTGACCAGGTCGGCCAGGCTTGCCAGGACATCTTCCATCTTTCTGGGTGTAGTACCTTCCCGTTCCATGCTGTCCTCGGGCAGATCGCAGTTTATGCTTTCCAGTAATATCGATTCTATTTCTTCCAGACTTTTCTTCTCTTCATGAAAGCAGTGATCGGCCAGATATTTATATTTTACCCCTTCGCGGTAGCGATTCAAACCAGTTGTAGCGGCAAAGGCTGCCCGTGGATCAGCCAATTCATAAATCCCGCTTGAAGGATCAAGATATGCTCCGTCTCCGTAAATCATTACTTCTACCTGATAGCCAAGCTCTTCTGCAACCTTTGCTTGCAGCTGTTCAACAACCTGCAAACCGTGGCGGGGGGCCAGCTTAATCCTTTCGCCAGCTGACATATTACTGCCCAATAAACCCCATTCTGAAGAAACTGAGCCTTCATTGAAAACCTGGTCAAGGGTAATGCAGTTTTCAAACCAGGCCGAAACCACCTTCTCAGTTTTTCTGCGAGTGTGAATATCGGCAATAATAACTCCATCAGGATGATATTCCAGGGCATGCAGGGGATTATTAGATAAAATAATTTCTGCTTCTGCTCCTTCTGCAGAAATTATCTCCCGGTATAGCCTGATGTAGTCCACTCCGGTTACGGGATGTTTAAATGATTTCCCAGCAAGATCTGCCAGGGTAATCGGTTCCCTTTTCAGAAATCCGGCATATTCCGGATCAATAACCTGGTTACCCACTTCATCATTGGGATGAGAAAGCTGAACCAGCACCCCTCCCTGTGGAACTGCCCGGGCCAGACCTTTCAGGATCATTGAAAAACGATTACGGCTGGCAATCGGAAAGATAACCGCAATTTTACTGTCGTCATTTAGTTTAAGCTTGCTCTTCATTTCCCGGGCAATATCGTCAATGGTTATGTAATTGTTCTGAGCCCGGGCTACCACCGACTCAGTAATACAAACAACATCACCATTGGCCAGCAGGCCGTCACGGGCACAGCAGGCCAGCGGTTCAAAAACCTTCTCAACTATATCCATCCCCGGCAAAATGACCCCCATCTTCAAGCCGAAGGCCATCGGTCCTAAATAATCAGGTAATTGTTTCATCAGAACCCCTCCAATTTCTGCTCTGTGCTGCTTTTTCTCCATGCCGGAACAGCACCAAAGCTTTTTCATAATCTTCCCATGTATTAATATTAATGAATGAGCATTCGTCTGGATCAAACCGGGAAATCTCTTTCCTGCAGACATAACGGATGCTTAAACGGGCGTAAAAATCTGTAACCTTAAAATGACTGCTCTTCAACTGCTCTTCAATGACAGGAATACAGCTACGGTTGTAAAAAGCATGCAAAGGCTGATAGTAGGTACCGACTCTTGGAACCACTGCATCGCAGTCAAGAGCCAGGCTGGCCATATATTTGATCAGTGACATGTTCAGAAAAGGCATGTCGCAGGCGACAACAAACTGTCGGGACAATGACGAGGCAGCCAGCCCGGCATGAATACCTCGCAAGGGGCTTTTTACTTGATCTTTAAGGATATCTTCGATCAAAAAGACCGGCAAATCAGTATAAAGCTCGGGGCGATCTGTAACCACGGTTAAACGGTTAAAATAATACTGAAGCCGATCAATTATCAGCTTTATCAGGCTTTTCCCGTCGAATTCAAGCAGAGCCTTGGGGCGGCCCAACCTTTTGCTATCTCCCCCGGCTAAAATAATTGCTCCGCTGTTAAGCTCGTTGCTGTTCACATCTACCAAAATAACACCTCGTCTATTCAGCCCTGCCTGGTAACATTTTTCTCGCTTTCCTCTCACTGATCAAGACCATGATGATCCCTATTTCATATAGCAGGGCCAGCGGTAAAACCATTACCACCTGGGAGATTATATCAGGCGGAGTTATTATTGCTGACAGGACCAGCATCACCAGCAAGGCCACTTTGCGGTGCTGTCTGAGAAACAAACTGCTTAACAGACCTGTTTTACCGAGAGCCCAGGTAAAAAGGGGCAGCTGAAAAACGGCCCCGAAAGCCAAGTGAAAAGATACTAAAAATGAAATATATTCACTTACTGTAAACCGCGGTTCCAGGTCGACTGAGGCATACTGCAGAAAAAAACGCAAAGTAAAGGGAAATACAATATAGTAGGCAAAAATTACCCCGCCGGCAAACAAAACCACGACTCCAAACAGAACCAGCAGAAAAAATACTCTTTCACCGCCTGTAAGACCTGGGAAAATAAAGGCGGTTAACTCAAATAGAATAACAGGAGCGGCAAAAACCAGCCCACTGAGCAGCGCAAGACGCAGGTTAGCCATAAAAGCCTCGGGCGGAGAAAGAAAAATCAACTGCAACCCTTCCAACGGGTAGGTTAAAAAACCCCGGATAGTTTCCACGTGGGCAAAACATATTATAGCGGCAATAAGTAAAGCGCCTGCTGAAATGAGCAGGCGCAACCGCAACTCCGCAAGGTGCTCAAGAACGGTCATAGTGCCGT
>CAZCHW010000091.1:0-7440 GCA_964498375.1 uncultured Syntrophomonadaceae bacterium
CCAAGGTTAATGCTGCCGGAGACTAAAAGCCTGGTATTCGTCAAAAAGGGCGGCAATATCCTGCGACCAGTAGAGCAGCAACTCATCACCCATAAATGGAGCTGCCAGCTGTAAGCCAAAGGGAAGTCCCTTTTCATTGCGCCCGGAAGGTATTGAAATTGACGGAAGCCCACTGTTCGTCCAGGGCAAATTCATCACCGGGTTTCCAGTACTGGACAAGCCTTCAGGCGCAGGTCCTGGTGCTGCCGGGCTAACCCACAGGTCAATACCGGCACTTCGCATCGCTGTTTCCAATCGCTCTCGCAACTCTTTCTGTCGCTGCCGGGCTTCTTTAAGATCCTGCTCTGATACCATTAGTCCTTCTTCAATAATCTCAACCGTTTTCGGCCGGTAAAGATCACCATGACTCCGGTAAAGCCGGCTGTGCTCTTCGGCCATTTCAGCAGCAATTAATTTTCTGTGCCACAAGTTTATCTGATCGAGATCATCAAGGGCACTGATTTCTATAATCCTGTACCCGCCTTCACTCAAACGCAACAGCTGTTCTTCAAAAGCATTTAATCCTTCCATTGTAGTTTGGTCAAGGTAGCGGCCCCTGGGCACACCGAGCACAGGCTTATAGTTAACGTTTATTTCCCGCCAACCCCGGCATAGTTCCTTTGCAGCAAGAGTCATCCCTTCCAGATCCTGAGTAAAAAAGCCAACGTGATCGGCCGACCGGGAAAAATGAAGGATCCCCGCTGTCGAAATCCGGTTATAACTTGGCTTAAACCCGAGCACGCCACAGAATGCTGCCGGCCGGTTTACCGAACCGATAGTCTGAGAACCAAGGGTGAGAGGGCTTAAACCGGCAGCTACTGCCGCTGCGGATCCACTGCTTGACCCACCCGGTGTATGAGCAAGATGATGAGGATTACGGGTAGGCCCCGGTTCGAAATAAGCAAACTCAGTTGTCATTGTTTTACCTAATACCAGTGCGCCAGCCTGACGGAGCAACCTGACGCATTCAGCTTCCGGGCCGGCCAGCTCAGCCGGATCAAGTTTAGAGCCGGCCCTGGTCGGCATTCCTTCCACCTGGAAAATATCTTTTACCCCGATCAAAATACCGAAAAGTAACGGGCGCCTGCTTGAATCGGGATATGCCTTTAAAAGTTTATCCGCCTCTGCAAGTAATCTTTCGCGTCTGCCTGGTTCGGGCAGAAAAGCTTCTATCTCCCGATCAACAGCTTCGAGGCGATCACAGGCAGTATTGATGTGCATTTGCAAATCAAGTGTACCACTGCGCAAATCCCCGGCCTGCCGGGCCAGGCAAGCAGAATGAAGGTACATATAATCTCCCCCCTCAGGTAACAATTACCCTGTCCCCGTTCATTTACTATTAAATTTTCCCTGTCGGCTTAAACCAGCAAGGTAGGTTTTAAATCCGCCTGAAAGTTCACTGTTGCGCAGGGCATACTCTACCGTCGCTTCGAGAAAACCGAGTTTATCGCCCACGTCGTAACGTCTTCCTTCAAAAGTATATGCCCAAACCTGGCGACGGGCAGCCAGGGTATTTAGAGCATCGGTCAGTTGAATTTCTCCCCCTGCGCCGGGACTGGTCTGCTCAAGTATGTCAAATATCTCAGGCTCTATGATATAGCGGCCAAGAACTGCCAGGTCGGAAACTGCTTCAGAACGTTCAGGCTTTTCGGTTAACCGGTTGACCTGCACCGGTGAAATTTCAGGATCGTCACAATCGACAATTCCATACTTGTGAACATTCTCCCAGCCAACCTTTTGGCAACCAACCACAGATCCGCCTTTTTCTTCATAGACGGAAACCAATTGACCGATTACCGGATTTTCGGCATAGACAATATCATCACCCAGTAGTACTGCAAAAGGTTCATTGCCAACAAATTGCCGGGCACAGAGGACTGCATGCCCCAACCCAAGGGGCTCTTTCTGGCGAATATATAATATATCAGCCAGGTCACTTATTTTTTTTAACTCACCCAGTTCTTCATGTTTATTCTTTCTTTTCAGCAGCATTTCCAACTCAATACTGCGGTCAAAGTGATCTTCTATCGCTCCTTTGCCCCGACCGGTAATAATTAGGATGTCTTCGATACCGGCAGCAGCAATTTCCTCAACCACAAGTTGTAATGTAGGCTTATCGACGATCGGCAACATCTCTTTGGGGATTGCTTTTGTCGCTGGAAGAAACCGGGTTCCCATCCCAGCTGCCGGAATTACCGCTTTTCTAATTTTCATTTTAGTATTCACCTTCCCAGGATCTTTAAAAATTAATACCAGGCCAATTGGAGACTGATAATCGGGCTATTTTTAATCAATTTCTACACTGGCCGGCTCTTTCCCTGCTCCAGGCAAATAATCCCAGCAGATCGCGCTGAATGATAAAAGGAAAAAGGAATTGGCCTGACAGTAAAGAAAGTAGAGAATAAGTGTACTTCTCGGGAGGTATAACTGATGGACAGCGAACTTTTCAGCATCAAAAATATTGTCCAGGAAATTGCTGAAGCTATTGCTGCAGCGCTTAATATAGAAGTTGAAATATTCGACAACAACCTGGTTGTTGTCGGGGCTACCGGGCGCATCCGCAGCAAAATCGGCTTTAAACAGGAAACTTCTCATGTATCCAACCATACATTGAAAACAGGAGCCAGTTGCACGATCGAAAATCCCGGGCAGCACCAACTCTGCAAAAATTGCAAGATCCGCAATAATTGTTTTTGCACCTCTGCCCTGGTTTGCCCGATTGCTTTGAACGGCAAAGTTTTTGGCACCATCAGCTTGCTCAGTTTTGACGCTAACCAGCGTGAACAGTTACTGTCCCGCCAGGGGCAGTACCTTGACTTTATCTCCCGCATGGGTGAACTTATCGCCGGTCAGTTTGAACTGCACCAGGCCCTTAACCAGGTTGCAAAAAGTGAGCAAAACCTGAAAACAATCATCGACACGGTCAATGAAGGAATTATTGCAGTAAATGCCGGAGCTGAAATATCCTACTTCAACAAGGCTGCCGAGCGTCTGCTTGACCTGCCTGGCGATTTGCTGATCGGTAAAGCTATTGAAGAACTCTTTGAAAAATCACTGTTGCCTGCAGTAATTAAAAAGTGTAGCCCGGTCAGAGAGCGGGAAATTACCTATGTGAACCAAAATCATCAAGAGGTTAAGCTTATCTATTCAGCTTACCCAATTATATTAGGGGAACATGTTGTTGGAGCAGTTAAAACATTTAGAGATATTAAAACTTTAACCCAGCTATCCGGTGGGCTGGCTACCCGCCATGAAACAGTGTCGTTTGAAGATATCTGCGGACGCAGCAGCGCTATCCTGAACCTGATAGAACAGGCCCGGATTGTTTCAACCGGACGTTCGACCATTCTGCTGCAGGGAGAAAGCGGAACAGGAAAAGAACTCTTCGCCCGGGCGATTTATCAAGCCAGCCCTTTTCGGAATGGTCCCTTCCAGGTTATCAACTGCAGTGCCATTCCCGAATCTTTGCTGGAAAGTGAGCTGTTCGGCTACGAAGAGGGTGCATTTACCGGGGCCCGAAAAGGTGGGAAACCAGGTAAATTTGAGCTGGCCGACGGGGGAACCCTCTTTCTGGATGAAATCGGAGACATGCCTCTCTACCTGCAGGCCAAACTGCTGCGTGTCCTGGAAAGCAACACCCTGGAGAGGGTTGGCGGAACCAGGGAATACCACTTCAACACCAGAATTATTGCAGCCACCAACAAGGACCTAAACAGAATGGTTTCTGAGGGACGCTTCAGGGAAGATTTATATTACCGGTTGAATGTTATTCCCCTATCCATTCCGAGCCTGCGTGAACGTCGCGAGGATATCATCACCCTGGCAGAATATTTCCTGGGCAAGTATGCTTTCCTAATGAACAAGAGAATCGGCACCCTTAGCGAAGAGGTCAAAGAAACTCTTTTGCGATACCACTGGCCCGGCAATGCCCGGGAACTGGAAAACGCAATAGAGTATGCTGTAAATTTTGAACAAAGCAGCAGGTTATCTAAAACCAGCTTGCCGCTGTGGCTACTGAATGAACAAAAAGAAGAATTACACACATCCAGCCGGTTGAAAAGTCGCACCAGGGGTTGGGAACAGGATGTTATTCTCAATATGCTCGAAGAGCATGGCAATACTCTTGAAGCAAAAAAAATGATTGCCCGGCGCCTGGGCATCAGTCTGACTACTCTTTACCGCAAGTTAAAAGCTATTGAAATGATCGAAGGTATAAGCCATCTGCCTGCCGATGATTAAATTATTATGCGCAGACTTACAGCTCGAACGATTGAGATTGCAGTTCTTCTTCTACCGGCACAATAGCAGGATATTTTTTTAAAATCAACTGCTCCAGGGCTGGCTCAATGTAATACCGGGCTGGTGTTTCTAGCATTTTTAATGCGATATCCTCAGCCCTGTTCCAGCTGTCCCGTGCTCCGGCATCGAACCAGCGCTGATATTGCTGACGATCACTTGTCCGGGGCAGATAATTTTCCGTCCGCATATATTTAACCGTATGGTCATCACTCAGGTAGTGTCCTCCCGGACCAACCCTGGCAATTACCTCGTAAGCAAGGGTATCGCTGTTAATCTCAATTCCCCGTAAAGTCCGCAGACAGCTGCCGATAATATCATTGTCAATTATATACTGGGCATAGGATGCTGTCATGGCACTATCGAGCATACCGAATGCTTCATGAATAAAGTTCCCACCGGCCAGGCCGGCCAGCATAGCCGTAGTGGCACTTTCATGAGCCGCCTGGGCATCAGGAAGTTTTGAGTCCGTTACCCCTACAGTAATATAGCAGGGCACTCTGTAAAAATGAGCCATCTGGGTAATGGCCGCATTCATCAGGCCCGACTCGATACTGCCCATTAAAAACGACATGGTGCGCATATCCATGGTCACCGGCACTGCGCTGTAAAAGACCGGACTGCCCGGATTTACCAGCTGGGTCAGCACTATACCCATCAAGGCTTCAGCATTTTGCTGCACCAGGGTTCCCGCCAGGGTAATCGGTGAAGTTGCTCCGGCAGCAGGGGCTGTAGAAGTAGCCAAGGGCAGCCCGTAACCAGCCACCTTCATCAGCAATTCAACCTGGTCATTGCTAATTTTTAGAGGGCTGGTTATTGAAGCAATAAAACCGACAAAGGGTCTCTTTTTTAAGTTATCAAGACTTCCAGCCAGCATCGCCGCCATCTCTACCACTTCTTCCAACCCGTCCGGGTTGAGAATACCGCCCATCACAGGTTTGCCGGTATTACGCAGAGCGTGGTAATAACTATTTATATCAACACTGTCAATATTAATATCATGAGGATAGACCGGGATAATAAAGAAATCGACATGCTCGAGTTGATCAGCCAGGCGAGCCAGGTTGGCCAGATCACTTATTGTTGAAGGCCTCTTGTTACGCCATAGGTCGAGAACATAAATTGCCAATCCACCGGTACCAAAATGTACTTTTTTACCCCCGACCACTATTTCACGATTTGCTTCGAGCCCATAATATACAAACTCGGAAGGAGCGTTTTTAACACAGCGGGTAATTATATCCCTGGATAGATAAACCCGGTTAGCCTGATAATCAACCCGTGCTCCTTTCTGTTCCAGCAGTTCAAGGGCCGGCTGGTTGTATACTTCGAAACCAACCTGCTCAAGCACTCTCATGGTTGTCTCATGTATCTCACTGATTTCCCGATCGCTGAGAACCCGGTAAGCGCCACCTTCGTAATAATTTCGGTTCATTATCATATCCTCCGCGGATGTGCATGAAAAGCAGACGTTGTTAATTCCCGTCCACCTGCCAGGCCGGTAGAAAAGGTTGGACCAGCTTCTTAATCCGCACTATAACTTATATTCTTGGTCTTTTCAAGCAACTGCCTGCATTTTATAATCTGCTTTTCATTTCAGTTAGAACCGGAAACCGGACAGCAATCTCTTCTTCGACTACACTATCGATCTGTAATGGCTGATGACTGTCTAACAGCTCTTCGGCTTTGATACCAGCTCTCTCTACAACCCCTTTTCCTCCTTCACGCATCCAGGCAGCATAATTGTTGCGAACCGCTATCTTCGGCATATATAACTCTTTACGCATGTTCGCCACGGTAAAATCTGCCCCAAGATGATTTCCCCCCGGACCTGCAGTGCATATTTCCTCAACCGCCAGCGTTTCCGGAGTAATTCTGACGCCTTCCAGCACCCTGAGAGCCATACCAAGGATTTCATCATCCAAAACATATTGCTGGTAAGCTACCATCATACTGCTGTCGATCAAGCCGGCAGCATTATGAATTAGCTGTGCTCCGGCCATAGCCGGGAGCAGGTTATTCATACATTTCTCCCAGCCGTTCTGGACATCGAAGAGTTTTGCCTCGGTTACTCCACCTGTTGAATACATTGGCAAATTATAGAAGCTGGCCATCTGGGCACAGGCAGCATTCATTATTCCGTTTTCGACTGCGCCAAACAAGAAATCCATCGTTTTCATGTTCGCTGTCGTTGGGACAGTACTGTAAAGCACCGGGGTGCCTTCTCTAATCACCTGGCCAAGCAGCACTCCGCAGATTGCTTCAGCATTAATCTGGACCAGAGTGCCGGCCAGGGTAACCGGCGCGGTAGCCCCGGCAATTGGTGCACAGGATGGGGCAATCGGCACTCCGGCTTCAGCCAGGTCGAAGATAAAATCGACATAGCGGGTTTCAAGGCGCAAAGGACTGATTGTACTGCAGATAACTGAAATGATCGGTTTTCTGCGCAGCGCTTCCTCTCCACCGGCAATCGTCTGGGCCAGGCGAATCACTTCCTGTGCTCCTTCATAACTGCCGTAAATACCCCCCATAACATGTTTGCCTGTATTGGCGAGGCCAAAATAGAACCTGGCTAAATCAGCGTCTTCTTTACTCAATTCGTTTGGATAAACCGGCAGACAGTGCCAGTGAAGATTTGGCAATGCATCAGTTAACCGGGCAATATCGGCAACATCACGAACATTGGTAAGACGGCGTTCACCTGTTTGGCGATCGTAAATATTTAAAGCTGTTCCACCGGTACCGAAAAATACTTTACCCGGTTCTACAACCAGGTTGTGGCGCTCCTCACGGCCATATAAAATAACTCGGGATGGTGCCTTTTTCAGGTACTCCATCACCCAGTCTTCCTTAACCCTGATCAGGTTAGTTTCAAAATCGACCTCGGCACCCTGATCATCAAAGAGTTTAAGCGCCCGGGGATTATCTACCCTAAAACCAGACCTGGCTAAAACCTGCATAGAGGCTTCGTGAATTGATTCCATATCCTGCACTGACAGAGGCTTATATAATTCACTGTGTTTACCGTAAAGCATAGATTAACCCTCCTCCTTGATGCCGGTGTATTTCTCGCGCAGCAGCATTTCAAGGTCTTCGCTGAAGCCG
>CAZCHW010000092.1:0-7338 GCA_964498375.1 uncultured Syntrophomonadaceae bacterium
CAGGGAAGTAAAATGGCGATCACGTCTAGGCATGGAAGTGAAAATTACCTCTTGCCGCTTGATATCCCTGGCTGAAAGGCATACCGCTGCTTTCAGTTATGAAGTTGAGCCGCTGAATTTTAGCGGCCCCTTAACAATTCGCAGCGCAATGAACGGGGCAGTAGACAACCATACCCATGAGGAAGAGGATCCGCGTTTTCAGGCTTCTCTCGGTGGTCTTGGCTTATCGATGATTGGTATCCGGGCTGAAAACGAGAATGCTGTGATGGCCCACCAGACCCAGCGATCAGGCCTGCAGGTAGCCTGCGCGATGGCCAACCGCCTTGAAGGTGTCTCTGAAAAGTCGGTTAATATTGACCAAACCTGCGATTTTATTGCATTTAACTATCGCTTTAACGCCGAAAAGAATGTGCCGGTCAGGCTGGAAAAACATGTTGCCTATTATACATCGCGTGATTATCCAGAGGGAGAACTAAACCGTCTCGCTGAGAATACAGCGGAAATATCCCTGCAGGAAGGTTTTGCTGCCCTGCAGGGCAAGCAGGAAGAACTGCTGAAAGATTACTGGGAGCAGGCCGGAGTAACCATAAATGAGGATCCCTGTCTGGCCCAGGGGTTATATTTCAACCTGTTTCACCTTTTCCAGTCTGCAGGCTGTGATGGAAAGACTGGGATTGGTGCAAAAGGATTAACCAGTGAAGGATACGACGGCCATTATTTCTGGGATACCGAGATTTACATGATGCCCTTTTATTGTGCTCTGTTGCCGGGAGTAGCCCGCATGCTTCTGGAATATCGCTTTAGTATTCTTGATCATGCCAGGGCCAGGGCCAGGGAACTGGCACATCCGCGGGGCGCTCTTTATCCCTGGCGGACGATTGCCGGTGAGGAAGGCTCATCTTATTACCCTGCCGGGACAGCCCAGTACCATATCAATGCGGCAATTGCTTATGCTGTCTGCAAGTACCTGGAAATGACCGGTGACTTTGATTACATGCTTGAACAGGGAGCGGAAATAATCTTTGAAACAGCCCGTCTCTGGGAAGATCTTGGCTCTTATATACCCCGGAAAGGTAACCAATTTTGTTTTCATGAAATAACTGGTCCCGACGAGTATACAGCCCTGGTAAATAATAATTGTTACACTAACCTGATGGCTGCCTGGCATCTTGATTTCGCTGCCTCTACAGCAGCTCGACTGCGAGAGGATTACCCGGATTATTATGAGAAAATAAAAGAAAAAATTGAACTAAGTGAGGAAGAGCCGCTTGCCTGGCAGAGAGCGGCAGATAATATGTTTATTCCGTACGATGAGGCGTTGCAAATCCACCCCCAGGACGATAGTTTCCTCGACAAAGAAATCTGGGATTTTAGCGCTACTCCGCCGGAAAAATATCCTTTACTGCTGCATTATCATCCCCTGGTAATTTACAGATTCCAAATTTGTAAACAGCCCGATATCGTGCTGGCCCAGCTTTTACTGAGCGATCGTTTTACCCTGGAACAAAAACGGCGTGATTATCGCTATTACGAACCGATTACCACCCACGATTCTTCCCTGTCGCCATCAATATTTGCTACCGTTGCTGCCGGATTGGGCTTTATAAAAGATGCAGATCGATTTTTCTCAGTGTGCGCCAGGCTTGATCTTGACAACCTGCTGAAGGATACTCACTTTGGTGTGCACATGGCTAATATGGCCGGTTCATGGATTTGCCTTGCTTACGGGTTTGGCGGTATGCGAACCCACCAGGGCAAGCTCAGTTTTGAACCAATTCTGCCAGAACAATGGCAGGGTTACAGCTTTAATATTGTTTTTAAGGGAGCCCGGCTTGCTGTTTCTGTTACTGAAGCTAAAACAGTTTATCAGTTGCTCGATGGAGCCAGAATCACTTTTTATCACCAGGATACTTCAGTCAATCTGGCGGCCGGGGAAAAGCAGGAATTTATATCTGTCAAAAGCTCTCCGCAAGAAGAACAAGGAAGGGGTTGAGACATTGGCCAGTTTAAACCTGATCAAATTAAACAAGGTATACCCGAACGGTTTTCACGCAGTCAAGGATGTCAGTATCGAGATCGAGGATAAAGAATTTATTGTTCTGGTCGGTCCGTCGGGCTGCGGAAAATCTACAGTGCTGAGGATGATCGCCGGTTTGGAGGAAATAACTTCCGGAGAGCTTTACATAGACAATCAACTGGTTAACGATGTGCCGCCCAAAGATCGCGATATTGCCATGGTATTTCAAAATTATGCCCTTTATCCGCACATGTCTATATATGACAATATGGCTTTTGGTTTGAAGCTGCGCAAAATATCAAAAGGCGAAATAAAGAAAAGTGTAGAAAATGCAGCGGCAATTCTCGGCCTGGAAGAGCTGCTGGACCGTAAGCCAAAAGAGCTTTCAGGAGGCCAGCGCCAGAGAGTTGCTCTTGGCCGGGCAATTGTTCGTGATCCCAAGGTATTTCTGATGGATGAACCTCTGTCGAACCTTGATGCCAAGTTGCGGGTTCAGACCAGGGCTGAGCTGAGTAAACTGCACCTGCGTCTGGCAACGACATTTATTTATGTGACTCACGATCAAACTGAAGCTATGACAATGGGCACAAGAATCGTGGTTATTAAAGATGGTGCTGTCCAACAGGTTGCCGACCCGACCACACTTTATAAACGCCCGGTTAATCAATTTGTCGGTGGGTTTATCGGCTCCCCGCAAATGAATTTTTTGGAAGCACGTTTGACCGAAAATGACAGTAAGTTGACGGCCACTTTCAACGGGGGCAAGGTAGAGCTTACTGAACAGCGCTGGGCTGAACTGCGCAAGCGACCCCCGGAGCAGCGGGATGTAACCATGGGAATCAGGCCGGAACATATCCAGGTGGATAAAGTGAACAGCGACGAAGAAAACATTGCCCTGGTTGAGGTAACCGAGCTGCTTGGTTCAGAGACGTACCTCTTCCTGGACCTGAGTGGAAATAAAATAATTGCCCGTGTTGATCCGGCCCTGGAGATCAAAGTCAATGATCGGGTTAAAGTTCAGTTTGATCCTGACAGCCTGCATCTTTTTGATCCTGTCACAGAGGATTCGCTGTTAAAGGGGGAAGAATGATCGTTTTTAGTGATGACAAATACAGTAAGCGCTCACATCGTGCGGTTATTTTTGATCTGGACGGTGTGCTGACCGATACTGCCGAGTTTCATTACCAGGCCTGGCGGCGGCTAGCTGAAGAAGAAGGCTTAAGCTTCGGCCGCAGCGATAATGAACAGTTGCGCGGAGTTTCGCGCAGGGCTTCTCTGGAATTGATCCTCGGTAAACAGAGCCTGCCTGAAGAGCGGATGCAGGAATTGATGGATCGAAAAAACGGATATTACCGGGAACAGCTCAAAAGTATTACTGCTAAAGATGTTTTGCCGGGAGCGCTATCCCTGCTCAACTGTTTAAAAGAGCGCGGTGTAAGGCTTGCCCTTGCCTCAGCAAGTAAAAATGCCCGTGATGTGCTGAGCAGGCTAAAGATTGCCCATTACTTCGAAGTGGTTGCCGATGGTTACAGTGTGGAAAAAACCAAGCCTGCTCCCGACTTATTTATATATGCAGCCCGCAAACTGTCAGTGAAGCCGGCTTGTTGTATAGTTGTTGAAGATGCAGAAGCGGGAATAGAGGCTGCTAAAGCAGCCGGAATGGCGGTAGTCGGGATTGGCCCTCTGTCCAGGACCGCCGGTGCAGATCTGTCCTGTCTTTCTATGGCCGATTTAAATATAGAACCGCTCTTATCACTCTTTCCAGGTGACTGTTAATATGTTAATCCGGCTAAGTGGGAGGGAACCCAGGTGACGGCTCTGGAAAAGTCCGAATTTGGTTATTTGATTAGGGGAAGGGAATATTGTCTTCAACTTGTTCCTTACGGTGAAAAGGTTTGCAGGGTGGTTTACACAAAATCGCCCGAACTGCCGGAACCGACTGTGGCAGTTATTGCCAGGCCGGTTATCCTGAACGGCCAGGTTCAGAATAACCGTTTACAGCTCGGTGGAGTGGTGTTAGAGGTTGACGAGGAAGATTTATCGATAAAAATATATGACCGCCAAAAAGTACTTTTCAGTGAAGATCACTCAGTGGATCCTGCCGGACCGGGTTTGAAGAAAAAAATGCTCTGGGAACAGGGCATTTATGGGAATGGCGAAAAGTATGGTTGGTTGAACCAGATTGGGACAAAAACTTCTAATTTTAACAGTGATATTCTTTTTCATCATCCGATTCATCATCCTCAACTGATGGAAATGCATACTGCTATTTCATTTTTTATTGGTGTTGCTCCCGGCAAAGCCTATGGTTTGTATTTTGATAACAGTTTCAGGACAAATATTGACTTTGGTCTTTCAGAACCGGGAATAATCAGGATCACTGCCGAGGGAGGGCTGCTTGACTATTATTATATTCTGGGTGATACCGTGCAGAATGTTTGCCAGGCCTACGGGCAGCTGACAGGAACAACGCCACTGCCTCCCCGCAGATATCTTGGATTTCAGCAGAGTAGGTACAGCTACGAAAGTGAAGCTGAAGTGCTTGCTGTCGCTGAAACTATGCGGGAGCATAAAATACCCTGCGATGTGATTTACCTGGATATACATTACATGGAAGGGTTTAAGGTTTTTACAGTAGACCGGAATCGTTTTCCCCGCTTCAGGGAAATGGTCTCCCGACTAAAAGAACTTGGTTTCGCCGTGGTGGTGATTGTCAATCCCGGGGTGAAAGTGGAGGAACAATACCAGGTTTACCTGGAAGGGCTGAAGCATGGCTATTATATCACCCAGCCCGATGGAAAGGAATTTATAGGCGAGGTCTGGCCAAAGCCGGCGGTTTTTCCAGATTTTTTACGGGCTGATGTACGCAACTGGTGGGCTGACCTGCACAGGGAGCTGATTGATGCCGGAGTGGATGGGATCTGGAATGACATGAATGAACCTTCAAACTTTACCACACCTTCAGGAACTTTACCTGAGGTTGCTGAACACCACACTGACCGGGGTGAAAAAATCTGCCATGCTGAAGCACACAACCTCTACGGTTTATATCAGACGATGGCAACCAGGAAGGCGCTGGAGAAATTGCAACCTGATCGCCGTCATTTTGTTTTAACCAGGGCAGCATATGCCGGCAGCCAGCGTCATGCTGCACTTTGGACGGGAGACAATTCCAGCGTGTGGGAACACCTGGAGATTAGCATTCCGATGATCCTTAATTTGGGCTTGAGCGGCCTGATTTTCAGTGGTGCCGACGTGGGTGGGTATCGCGGCGACTGTAACGCTGAATTGATGATTCGCTGGACCCAGTTAGGCGCTTTTTTGCCTTTTTTCCGCAATCACAGTGAAATTGACACAGCCCGTCAGGAACCCTGGCAGTACGATGAGGAAACTCTGGCGATTATTCGTGAATATATCCGTTTGCGTTATCGTCTGCTAACCTGTTACTACAGTCTTTTCAGAGAAAGCTTTCTTTATGGCCGGCCTCTGGTCAGACCGCTTTTTTATCAGCACCAGGAT
The DNA here is from genome assembly GCA_964498375.1 of uncultured Syntrophomonadaceae bacterium. Lineage (GTDB taxonomy): Bacteria > Bacillota > Dethiobacteria > DTU022 > DTU022 > JAABTH01. The sequence goes on from CAZCHW010000092.1 coordinate 5,537, forward strand.
GATCCTGAAACTTATCATATTAATGACCAGTTTTTACTGGGACGGGGGCTGATGGTTTGTCCGGTAACCAGGCCGGGAATTAGGAAACGTCAGGTTTATCTGCCATCAGGTGATTGGTATGACTTTTGGTCGGGTGATCGCTACAGCGGGGAAGCTTACATTAACGCTGCAGCCCCGCTAAACCGGTTGCCGCTTTTTGTCAGGGCTGGAACAATTCTACCCCTGGAAAAAACCGGTGAATATGTGACCGCTAACCAGGCAGCTGAAAAGATAGAGCTGAATTGCTACTGCGGAACTGCGGGCAGCTGCCGTCTTTATTTTGACGATGGAATCAGCAATGAGCATCTCCAGGGGTGTTACAGCGAAGTTGAGGTTTCCATGTCCGATCAGCTGACTGAACCGGATGTGCAGGTGAAAATTATCAGAGATCAGTATCCGCTTCCCAATTTGATAACCCGCTTGATCGGGATAAAATAATTTAACCGGACCAATCGTGCTAACCGGCCCGGAGTGGATTTAGTTGGTTTGTTCGTCAAGCCACAGGCGTAGATATTCGAAAACCTGATCCTGTTCAGGTTCGTTGTGTAGCTCGTGATACAGACCCTCCCAAATTTTAAGAGTACTATTACCGCTTGCCAGCCGGGCGATTTCTTCTGAGCCTTCGGGAAAAGTTATACGGTCTTCGCTGCCATGCATGAGCAGCAGGTTGTTTTTTATTTCCGGGGCCCCGGTGAAGACATATTCAATAGATTCGAACATGGCCTTGGCCATACGCAAAGAAATGCGGTCGTGGACCAGCGGGTCGTGCTGGTAAGCTTTTACTACAGCCTGCTCGCGAGATAGCCCATCGATATCGAGGCCGTTGGGAATTGTCAGTGTGGGAAATATCGATCCTAAAATTTTAGCGGCGGCTACCTTTGTCTTGTTACGATCAGCCGTGGTGCGTAAGCCGGGGCTGGTGACAACAGCTCCCCGAAGCTCAGGTTGTCTTTGGATTAAGTAGTAAAGCACCAGTAGACCGCCCAGGCTGTGTCCGTAAAGGAATAACGGCGGGTTATCAGGGTAAAGTAACTTTCCCTGCTCAAGCAAATGACCGATATCATTGGCATGGTGATCAAACCCCGGTGCATCGCCTCTTTTTCCGGGGGATTGACCGTGACCTCTCAAATCGAAGGATAGTAGAGCATAACCGGCTGCGGTCAGTTTCTCAGCCCAGTGCCTGTAGCGGCCGCAATGCTCGCCCAGACCGTGAACCAGGCATATACAGGCCTTAACCGGATCATCGGGAGTCCACCTGCAGGCAAAAAGATGAACAGCATCGTTAGTTATCCATTGCATTTCTTCATAGTTCATGACCTACCCACCTCGCTTATTTTTGTTAATCCGTTTTTTTGGTTTACTGTTTTTTCCCCGCGCCCGTTCGGCCGCTTTCTTTTTCCCGCCCGGCGGTTTGATCAGGCAGCGTCTGCCATAACCGATCAAATCTGTCCGCCCTGTTTTACGCAGCGCTTCGAGGACCAGGGTATAGTTCTTTGGGTTTCTATACTGGATCAGTGCCCGCTGCATAGCTTTCTCGTGAGGTGAGCGCGGCACATAAACCGGTTCCATAGTACGTGGATCTAACCCGGTGTGGAACATACAGGTTGACAGTGTTGAGGGAGTGGGGTAAAAATCCTGCACTTGCTCGGGCCGGTGTTCATGACTGCGTATAAAAACTGCCAGCTCGACAGCAGCCTGCAGGTCTGAACCAGGGTGGCTGGACATAAAATAAGGTACCAGGTATTGCTCGCGTCCAATCCTGG
>CAZCHW010000093.1:0-5916 GCA_964498375.1 uncultured Syntrophomonadaceae bacterium
AAATAACGTCCATTTTTAATGGCCGTTTTTCATCCAAAAGTATTGACCGGTTACAGCTTCCTGTTCCATTTTGATAAGAATCAAGCCCTTCAAAAGGCACTCCAAATAAAGATGAGTTAATGTATGCAAATCGTTCGGGCTTTTCAACAAAATTATATTGTACATAGTCTATTTTTATTGTTTTTGTGGCAGATAATTTAAAATCCACATTGGTAAAATTAGCTTTCATTGCTTTCATTTTGGGCGTCCCCAGATACCCGCAATGCCTGAAAAATTTTTGGACTGGTAGAGGAAGGCTGGCCATATCATTATCTGTAAAAATGTCTGTTTTATTATCCATATTTAATAGTTTGCTGTCAGAAATATTGGTAAATTCAGCAGCTGTCCTCGAAAAAGGCAGTTTAAAGAAAACAGTAATGGCTGCAAAAAGAATAAAGGCGATTCCTAAAACCCACATAACGTTTTTACCCCTCTTCATTATTATTTGCTCTCCCCATAGTTACAATATTATTTTCCAACTTTTTAATTCCATTAGCCAGATTCTTAATGTCAGTTGTATGAAAACCATCAAATAGCTGTTTTAGAAAATCAAGTTCGCGCTCTTCCCGTTTTGCAAAGTAGTCGTAGCATTTTTTTGTCAGCCTGATCTGCTGAACTCTTGCATCCTTTGAGTCGCTTTCTATCGTTACAAATCCTTTATTTTCAAGGATGAGTATCATTTTTTTTACATTCTGCCTGGAGTTGCCGATAATTTTTGCAATACTGCTTATAGTGGGGGCATTGTTACCACTGTTGTGGATGCCTGCCAGTAAAAGCCACTGTTTTACCGTTAGATTACTGTCAAATTTGTCGCCCAGGATTTGCAGTTTATTTGCCAAAGTAAAGATCGTGCCAAATATGTATGCCTTAGCCTGATCATTATTCATAGATAGCCATCCTCCTTGTAAAGATGCAATTAAGTAACTGGTTACATATTTCATTATACGCAACCGGTTACCTAATGTCAAGTAGTGATGGTGGTTATTGAATTAACGGTTTTCAGTTATGGGAAGATATTATTGACATCGGTAAAAGCCTTTAGACTGTTTTACCTTTTCGATATAATAGAGTTGTAAAGGATCAATTAAATTTTATAAGGCAGGGATAAGATGAAAAATATTTTAGCCGTTGATATTGGCAGCGGAACTCAGGATATTTTAATTTACCAACCAGGTGTTGAGGTTGAGAACAACGTGAAATTGATATTGCCTTCTCAGACACAGATTGTGGCCAGGCAGATAAAAAAACTAACCGAAGAAGGACGCGATATCTTTGCCTATGGATACCTCATGGGCGGTGGCAGCTCTTCAGGTGCAATCAGTAAGCACCTTCAAAGGGGTTTTAAAGTTTATGCGACCCCTGACGCAGCATTAACAATTAAAGATAACCTTGAACAGGTTGCTGCCAGGGGGGTAGTGCTGGCTGATTCAGCTCCCGGGGGTTTTGCCCGGGTTGAATTTAAAGATCTGGATATACCAGCCCTGAAAAAGACACTTGCCTTATTCTTTGTCGATTTGCCGCAGGTATTTGCCTTTGCTGTGCAAGATCACGGATATTCCCCCGAAAGGAGCAACCGGGAATTTCGCTTTGAGCACTGGCGTAACTTTTTAAGTTCCGGTGGCAACCTGGCCAGCTTGATCTATAACCGTAGCAATTTGCCCGGCTACTTAACGCGGATGAAGGCGGTTTTGCAGTATAGCAGCCAGTTCGGCAAAGAAGTGTGGTTAATGGATACTGGCGCTGCTGCTATCCTGGGCAGTCTGGAAGATCCTGTTGTGAGCAAGGCAGCCCAAGATGGCGGTTGCATGCTTGTAAACGTGGGGAACCAGCATACGATAGCCTTTCTGGTGGCCAACAACTATGTATACGGAGTTTTTGAGCACCATACCGGTTTGCTGTCTGAAAACAAACTGGCAAATTATTTAAAACGTTTCCAGCAGGGGAACCTTGGACATACAGAAGTTTATAATGACAACGGCCATGGCAGCGCAATTTTACCTGATGCGAAAAATTACAAATTTGATTTTATTTCAATTACCGGTCCGAGGCGCAAACTTGCTGCTGACCTGGGTTACATGGCTGTTCCACATGGTGACATGATGATTTCCGGTGCTGCCGGCCTGGTCCGGGGAGTTTTAAATAACAATGCAACCCGGTAACCTAACCTTACGTGTGGCTTGCCAAAGTTACCTGTTATCAATAGAATTTAACTAGAAACAATGAAAGGGTGTTTAGCCCATGTTAAATGAATTCAGAGCCTTTATCATGCGAGGTAACGTAATGGATTTGGCGGTAGCAGTCGTTATCGGCGGAGCTTTTGGACGAATAGTTACTTCATTTGTTGATGATCTGTTAATGCCAGTTCTGGGTATATTGCTGGGTGGGATCAGTTTTTCAGATTTAAAGTATGTGATCAGGGTGGCGCAAGGAGAAGCAGCAGAATTAGTAATAAATTATGGCCTCTTTATCCAGGCAGTTATAGACTTCCTGATTATTGCTCTGGCGATCTTCCTCTTGATTAAATTTATTAACCGGATGCAAAAAGCCAAAGAGGAAAAGCCTGAAGCACCGCCAGAGCCGTCGAAAGAAGAGCTGCTGCTTGAGGAAATAAGGGATATTCTGAAAGCCAAATAAATCCGATTTTATATTAGTTTGTGCTGGTCAGCCTAATTATTATCTTTCAGTTTTTGCAGGGCTTCGGCCATTGCCGTGTTGATAGGCTCATCTTTTACCTGTTTTTGTTGTTTCATATACCTTGAGACCTCTTTTTTTGAGACTTTCCTGCCCTGTTGCTTTTTCCTTGCTTCAAAGGCAGACAGTTTCTCACGGAAGCCGCAGGGACAGACAAATATTTGGCCTTCTCCTGAACCCCTGAGCTCAAGTTTTTTGCGGCACTGGGGGCAGCGGGCATTTGTGGTCCTGGCAACCATGTCGCGGTGGCCGCATTCCCTGTCCTGACAGATCAACAATTTCCCTTTCTTGCTTTTTACTTCAAGCATATACTGTCCGCACTGTGGGCACCTGTTACCGGTAAGGTTGTCATGTTTGAAGGTCTGGTCGCTACTTTTAATTTGGTTCACTAAATCTCCGGCATATCTTTTCATTTCCGCGACATAGCTGTCCTTGGCAAGCTTTCCTTTGGCAATAGCCTCTAACTTTAGCTCCCATTCGGCAGTTAAATCGGGAGTTTTTAGATCTTCAGGCACCAGGTCGAGCAGTTGTTTGCCCTTGGCAGTCATGTAAATATCCTTGCCCCGTGACTCGATTAGAAAGCTGTTAAACAATTTTTCAATTATGTCTGCCCTGGTTGCTACGGTTCCGAGCCCCCCTGATTTGCCAATTGTATTAATCATGTTTTTATCTTTGGCAGCCATATATTTGGCAGGGTTTACCATTGCCTTTAACAAGGTGCCTTCATTGAAATGGTCCGGTGCCCTGGTTTCGCCACTGGTTTTGTTGATACTGGTTATCTTCAGCTGGTCTCCCTCATTTAAGGCAGGCAGTATCTGGTCTGCTAAATGATTTTTGCCCTCATCATTAGCCTGATTATCATCTTCTTCATCTTCGCTGTCAGTTAAATATACTTCTTTCCAGCCATTTATCAGCACTGTTTTGCCCCGGGCAATAAATGTCTCGTTGCCAAGTTTGGCTGTTACAGTTACTTGCTCATATTCAAAGGGAGGATAGAATACGGCTAGAAAGCGCCTGACCACCAGGTCATAGATATTTTTCTCCCGGAAACTTAAAGCGTTTAGGGAAGCAGGTTCTTCGGTAGGAATTATGGCATGGTGATCAGATACCTTTTGATCATCAATAAAAGAAAGATTTGTGTTAATATTTTTCCTCAATACGTGACGGCTCATTTCGCGATAAGGCCCCACAGCGCAGGCATTTATTCTATCTTTTAAAGTATCTGTCATATCACTTGAAAGGAAACAGGAATCTGTCCGCGGGTAGGTGAGCAGTTTATGTGTTTCATAAAGTCTCTGGATAATTGATAGAGTTTCTTTAGCGGAAAAATCAAACAGCCGGTTGGCTTCGCGTTGCAATTCGGTTAAGTCGTACAGCTGGGGAGCAAATTTTTTCCTAAAAGTTTTCTTTACTTCGATCACCTGGGCTTCGTTACCGGTAAGTGAAGCGATAAGCCGGTCTCTGTGGTCCTGGTTAAAGGTTCTTGTTTGTCTAGTATTTTGGTCTTGCCAGATCAGGTTAAAACTATTTGTTCTGGCAGTTATGCCATAATAAGGTTTTGGAACAAAATTAGAGATTTCATTTTCTCTTTTTGCGATGATTGCCAGTGTTGGGGTCTGGACTCTGCCGCAGGAAAGCTGGGCATTATACTTACAGGTCAGGGCCCTTGTGGCATTGATGCCAACGACCCAATCCGCTTCGGATCGGGCTTCTGCCGCGGCATAAAGGTTATCATAGTCCCGGCCGTTTCTCAATCCGGCAAAGCCTTGTTTAATGGCTTTATCAGTTACGGAAGAGATCCAGAGTCGTTTCAAGGGTTTTTTGACCCCTGCGTGTTCAATGGTCCACCGGGCTACCAGCTCTCCTTCGCGTCCGGCATCGGTCGCTATGATAATTTCTTTAACTATGCTGCTTCGCATTAACTTCCTCACCAGGTTATACTGCCTGGACGATTCCTTGATAGCTACCAGCTTAAACGGGTTGGGAATAATCGGCAAATCCTCTATGTGCCAGCTTTTATATTTATCATTGTATGCCTCAGGATCAGCAAGGGTAACAAGGTGCCCCAGGGCCCAGGTTACAATGTACTGCTCATTTTCATAAGTTCCGCTATTTTTGGTCCGGCAGCCTAACACCCTGGCAATATCTTTACCTACTGAAGGTTTTTCTGCCAGAATCAGGGATTTGCTCATTATAATACTTACCTCCGTATATTAAAACGTCCTGTTGCGTTGACTACCCCAGTTTTCAATATTCTTTTCTCAGGGGCATTATCCTTTTCTATCTATTTGAGTGGGTAGTGAGGTGAAAAAGAAATGTCTGGTCTTACAGTTTTGTAAAAAAGAAGGCACAGCTTAGATGCTGTGCCTAATCAATATATATAAAAAGAGGGGGTCAACTCACTAATATTGTAGCTGTTTAAGATTACAGTTATATTACAAACAGGTTGTTTTTTAGTTACATTGCTCACTTTATTTCTTCACTTCCATTTGAACATCAGAAGGCAAAGCCAGGCTACAGGAAACTTCAATTGCTTTAATGATTGCCGTAGGCACCGGGCAGGCAGCATGTTTGATATGTTGTTTGGATTTATTGAACAGCACAGAATCACCATAGGGAGCAAATACTTCGACCATTCCCTCAGCTTCGGTGTATTCTTCAGCCAGCGCCTGGACATGTGGGCAGGTACTGTTTATGCTCAGTTCAACTTTCTGGTTGCTGTTTTGAGTGGCAGTAATTTCTGTTATAAAACCGCATACTCCAGCGTTGACTTTAACCTTTGCCATAAGATCATTCCCTTCTCTTCTCTTTGCCGGTTTCCCGATTATGATAATTGGTTCTTGATGATTTGTCTACATGTTAAAAAAGATTGTTAGAAGATCGTCTCTCTGATCAGCGGGAAGCAGATTTAAAATTGTATTAAGTGGAGCCATATCTTCCGGTAAATCCATCCCGGTCAGGCCAATCAACGGGATGATGGCCATCATTGTTTCCTCCACCGGTTTACCTTCTGTTTCACTGATGATCTTGCGGAACTGTTCTTCGTCGATTGAAGAACCTGCGCTGAGCAGGGTTTTGGTGATATCGCTCAAATCTGTTATGAATTGATCTGTATGGGGCACATTAGCCTGGGTAAGGCTGACATGCAGGTTTGGCGGGCTTCCGCCACAGGCAAACTGCGGAATC
>CAZCHW010000093.1:5926-7281 GCA_964498375.1 uncultured Syntrophomonadaceae bacterium
ATCATGTGCCAGCCACGTTTACGCATTAAATCATCAATTTCAAAAACGTTAAGTTCACCCGAGGCTATGGTAAACATGCACATATCGGGTTGGCCGAGCACTTCGATGCCATCCATATGATTAATTGCACTGATAATTTTTTCTGTCGCTTCCTGTGAGTGTTGGACAATATTCTGGAAACCCTCTTCACCGAGAAATCTCAGCAAAGCCCAGGCAGCAGCAACGGGCCCTCCTGTTTTACTACTTTGAGTGGTTGCGTTGATCACTACATATTCGGTTGTTGAAGAGCAAACAAACCAGGCATATTTTCGCAGGTCTCGGTTACGATATAAAACAACCGAGGCGTTTTTCGGAGTGTAGCCGTATTTGTGCAGGTCGGCTGAAATACTGGTGACACCAGGAACGAAAAAATCAAAATCACGAACCACCTGACCCATCCGCCGCATGATAGACAGGTAAATTCCGCCTACGCAGGCATCTACGTGGAAGAGTATCTTCTTCCGGCTGGCCAAATCGGCCATTTTGGTAATCGGATCGATTGAGCCGTGCGAGAAATTTGGCGCTGAACCGACAGCTAGAATGGTATTTGGCCCCAGAGCTTTTTCAAAGGCCTGCAGGTCTGCCCTGTATTCGTTTAGATCTATTGCCGTCTGAACCGCTTTTACATCAAGGTAATGTGCCGCTTTCAGGAATGCCGGGTGGGCCGTCACTGGTAATACTATTTCTGGGTTACTGATTTCCGGGCGATTTTTCCTGGCCCAGTCGCGGGCAGTCTTGACCGCCATGATAATACTTTCAGTTCCCCCGCTGGTCATGTTGCCGACTACATCATCATCGGCGCGCAGCAGTTCGGCAATTGAAGCGACAACTTCATTTTCTATCTTTCCGATGCTGGGATACATATTCATATACAGGGCATTCTGGGGGAGAAAACGGCTATATGCTTCTACAGCGAGCGTGTGGGCGTTTTTCCCCGGGTCATACAGGCCGGTTAACACTTTGCCTGTTTGCCAGTCAATGTCTTTTTCAGTAAATGCGTTAAGTTGGTTCAGCACATCTTCCTTCAGTAACCCTTTAGGTAGCAACGCTCCCATTTTAAATCCTCCTGTCATATATTCAGGCAGTCTGGCGGTAACTAGTAAATATTTTACATATTCAATTATAGCACCGGTTAACTTCGCCAGGCAACTGTATATTTATAATATTATAAAAAATATAAATTGACGGTCAATATAAGGGTATGTTACTATCAATTCAGCCTATTGTAAATATAACCCAGTGGAGCTGGTGATTGTGAAGAACAAACGAATGCTCTCGCTTGGCACCTATCTTGGTTATGGAGTTGGATCAATTGG
>CAZCHW010000094.1:0-7270 GCA_964498375.1 uncultured Syntrophomonadaceae bacterium
CACGGTCTATGAACCATTAATTGTTGCTTTCTGCTGCAACTGGTGCAGCTATGCTGGCGGAGACCTTGCTGGAACGAGCCGTCTGAGCTACCCGTCCAATGTTAAAGTGATCAGGGTGCCCTGCTGCGGCCGGATGAATCCCATGTTTGTGCTGCGCGCTTTTCAACGCGGCGCTGACGGGGTCCTGGTTGCCGGCTGCCATCCGGGTGATTGCCATTATAGTACCGGCAACTATCATGGTCGACGTCGCCTCTCCGCTTTTAAACGCTTACTTGAATTTACCGGTTTTGAACCGGAACGTTTTGAAGTGCGCTGGATTTCAAGCTCCGAAGGAGATAGGTTTGCTGAAGAAATGGCGAAGATGACTGCAAATATTAAGGCCCTCGGGCCGAACAGAAAGATGAGGGATGCCCGATGGCAGATCGTCACCTAGATCAGCTGGAAAAAATTCGCGAAGCAGTCAGCCAGGACCTGCTCAGCGGGCGGATCGACCTGCTGCTTGGCTGGGAAAAAGGCCATTACTGGTGGCAATCGAGACCTTTGTTTGCCACCAGCGAAGAAGATCTTTCCCACCTGGCCTGGGATTCTTTTTGTGCCGTTAATCTAAGCCACTACCTGCTCGAGGAGCTTAAAGATCACAGTAAAGTAGGGGTACTGGTTAAAGGTTGCGATGCCCGCGCATGCAGGATAACATGGTTAAGCGTGATCAGGTAGTCCTGTACGGTTTACCCTGTCCCGGGATGCTCGATTACAAGCACCTGGCTGCTGAAGCAGGCGGCAAGATGCTTAGAATTGTTGAAACAAATGGGACAGTGGTTATACATACTGAAAGTGGTGAGATAGAGGTTGAGCGCCGGGAAGTACTGATGGAAAAATGCCAGGATTGTAATTATCCTGACCCGGTGGTTTACGACCAGCTTCTTTTTGAACCGCATGAAAAAAAAGAACAACCAGAACGGTTCAAATCGGTTGAGCAACTGGAAGCGCTCGCCACCGGTGAAAGATTTGCCTACTGGGAAAAAGAGCTTTCCCGCTGTTTGCGCTGTTACGCCTGCCGCCAGGCCTGTCCCTACTGCAGCTGCCGTGAGTGTTTTGTTGAGCAGGAAAATCCGCGCTGGCAGGGTCGGGCTTATCAACCCAGTGAAAATTTCCTCTTTCACCTGGTCAGGGCTTATCACGGTGTAGGTCGTTGTATCGAATGCGGCGAGTGCCAGCGAGCCTGTCCGGTTGATATTCCCCTGATGGAGTTGAATCGCAAATTAATCAAAGATATTAATGAGCTGTATGGTGAATACGAAGCTGGCCTGGATGTGGAAGCTGATCCACCCCTGTTAACTTACCGGCCTGATGATCCGGCAGCTTTTTCTGAAAAGTGAGGTGGTTGAGGTGAAGAAAAAAATAGCGACAGATCAATTGCCTGTTCTCTGGTCTCGCCTGGCTGAAGATGGACCGCTCTTTCTGCCTCTGCAGGACGGACCAGCTGTTCTTTTTCAACCCTGGTCTGAAGAAGCTGAAGTAGAACTGGAGGCGGTAAATAGCGTAGTTTCGCCAAAAGATCTTTTTCTGCCCCGCGAGGAAACCTACCTGCACTACCGCTGCAGTGGTCAGAATCTTGAACTGCGGACAATCGATGATGACCGTCCTGTAACCGCTTTTGGGGTTCATCCCTGCGACCTCAAAGCAATTGAGATGCTGGATCGAGTCTTTATCGATCAGGAGCCGTCCGATGATTTGTACCGGAAACGCCGCGAGCGCACGACTATTGTAGCGCTATCCTGTGCTGAGCCCGATCCATTTTGTTTCTGCACTTTATTTAATATTGATCCGCTCGAGGCTCCCGGGGCTGATGTGATGGGGCACCTGGTTGACGGTTTCCTGCATCTCGAGGCAAGAACCGAAAAAGGTCGGGCTTTGCTGGACAAGGCAGGTGAGTTGCTTACCGAAAGTGAACTCAGTGAACTGGACCGTCGAGTTGAACCTGCAGATTTTGGGTTAGATCTGCAGGGTTTACAGGAAAAACTGAAAGACCGTTTTGACGATCCCGCCTGGGATAAGCTCTACAAGAGCTGCCTCAGTTGCGGGGTCTGCACATATGTCTGCCCGACCTGTTACTGTTTCGATGTGGAAGACTACGGGCATGAAGCAGGAGGCGAACGCTTCCGTTGCTGGGACAGCTGTATGTTTGGCCATTTTACCCAGATGGCCGGGGGCCATAACCCCCGCCCCAGCCGTAAGGAAAGAGTGCGCCAGCGTTTTATGCACAAACTGCAGTATTATCCGGAAGTTTTTGGGGAAATTGCCTGTGTTGGCTGTGGACGCTGCCTGCGAAGCTGCCCTGTCAATCTAGATATTGTCCAGGCGATTAAAGCCCTTGGAGGTGAAAAAGTTGAGCAGCGCTAACCCCCTGATGCCACAGATGGCGACCATCCTGGATATTACGGTTGAAACACCAGATATCAAAACTCTGCGGGTGGTGGGTAAAGATGGGATGCCCTTTGATTTTATGCCGGGCCAGTGTGCGATGCTATCGGTTCCGCCGGTCGGCGAAGCAATTTTTTCTATTACCTCATCCCCAACCTGTAGCGAATGCCTGGAATTCAGCATAAAGAATGTTGGCAAGGTCTCGGGGTATTTACATGCCCTGGTTCCCGGACAGCAGATCGGAATCAGGGGGCCATATGGTAACGGCTTTCCGGTCCAGTCATTAAAGGGCAAAGATCTTTTATTTATTGGTGGCGGGATTGGTCTGGCACCCCTGCGTTCGTTAATCCACTATTGTTTTGATAACCGCATAGAGTATGGTCATATAGATATCGTTTACGGAGCACGCAGTCCGGCGGATATGATCAGGAAAAGCGAAGTTAGGGAAACCTGGGCCGGGCAACCTGATACAAGTGTCTACTTAACGGTTGACGGTGAAGCTCCTGACTGGAAAGGACATGTTGGATTTGTGCCCACTTACGTAGCCGAACTTGATTTTAAACCGGATAATAAAGTTGCTATTACCTGCGGCCCGCCGATTATGATCAAATTTGTCCTTCAGGCCTTGGAGAAACTGGGGTTTTCACCCGAGCAGGTGATTACAACCCTGGAGATGAAGATGAAATGCGGCGTAGGCAAGTGCGGGCGCTGCAACCTTGGACCTGTTTATGTTTGCAAGGATGGGCCGGTGTTCAGCCTGGCCCAGCTAAATCAGCTGCCGGCTGAATATTAAAGATAACCACAGTTGAAGGCGCCTTACAGGGCGCCTTCGGTTTTTCTCTTCCCGAACAGTTATTGGGCCCTGCCCTGGTAACATGGTATAATTCTTAATAACCTGAGCAGGTAAAAGATGATCTCTGGAAAGGGGTGCCGGGCCATAAACGAGAAAAAGCTGCTGGAACTTCTGGAATCGGTTAAAGAGGGCAGCCTGAATGTTGAAGTAGCCCTGGATAAATTGCGCAAAATGCCCTATGAAAATCTTGGTTTTGCCAGGATAGATCATCATCGTCACCTGCGTCGTGGTTTTCCCGAGGTAATTTTTTGCCCGGGTAAAACGATTGAACAGATAGTGGCTATTTTTGACCGTCTGGCATCGGCAGGAGGAACAGTGCTGGCGACCCGGGCTGAACCGGAAGTATTTACTGCTGTAGAAAAGCTTTTTCCTGCTGCTGAGTACCATCAACTGGCCCGGGCAATTGTGTTACCTGGGGAAACTGAACATGAGCTTTTAGGGCTGGTGGCGATCATATCAGCCGGAACGGCTGATCTGCCTGTAGCTGAAGAAGCGGCATTAACGGCAGAACTTCTTGGCAGTCGGGTGGAAAAGCTATACGATGTCGGCGTAGCTGGCATTCATCGCCTGCTGGATAATCGAACGGTGATTGACCGGGCCAGGGTGATCGTGGTGGTAGCCGGTATGGAAGGAGCACTGGCCAGCGTGGTAGGTGGTCTAGCCAACTGTCCAGTGATTGCTGTTCCGACCAGTGTCGGATATGGCGCTAATTTTAACGGGCTGGCGCCGCTGCTGACCATGTTGAACAGCTGTGTGACTGGAGTTGCTGTAGTCAATATTGATAATGGTTATGGAGCTGGCTACATGGCTGCCCTGATCAACAGGGTAGGAGAGAGGAAAGATGAACGGTGAGTATTGATCTTTCGGGGGGAAATAAATTACTATATCTGGACTGCTGCAGCGGAATCAGCGGAGATATGCTTCTTGGAGCGTTGCTTGACCTTGGTCTTGATTTGAAGGACTTGCAGTCAGCGATAGCCGGACTGGCTTTGCCTGATGTTGCTATTGAAATGGAACAGGTAAACCGGGGTGCCATAGCCTGTACAAAAGCACACGTTTTAACGAGTGAAAAAAATCCACCGGCCAGACACCTTGCTGATGTTATCGGGATAATCAATCAGGCCGACCTGCCCGATCCGGTCAGAGCAAACAGTATAGCTGTCTTTACGCAGTTGGCCGAAGCCGAAGCAGCAGTGCACGGCTGCCCGGTAGAACAGGTTCATTTTCACGAAGTTGGTGCAGCGGACGCTATTGTAGATGTAGTAGGGACTGCTGCGGCGCTACACCTGTTGGGTGTTGATCAGCTTATTTGCTCACCGTTACCACTAAGCCGTGGCGAGGTTGATACTGCACACGGGCGGCTGCCCCTTCCGGCACCGGCAACCCTGAAGCTGTTAGCTTCCCGGGCTGTCCCGGTTTACGGCAGCACAGCTGATTTCGAACTGGTTACCCCTACCGGGGCGGCATTAGTTACTGCACTCGCCGACTCCTTTGGCTCCCTGCCCGGGTTTACAGTCACAGCTGTTGGGTATGGAGCAGGCAGCCGTGACGATGGATCGCCAAATTACTTGCGCCTGCTCTATGGTTTCACTGACAGGGTGCTAAAGGTTGATGAAGAAAATGCTATCCTGATCGAAAGTAACCTGGATGACTTGAATCCTGAAATATTTGGCTATTTGATGGAGCAGCTTTTCGAGGCTGGCGCTGCGGATGTATATTTTACAGCGATTCAGATGAAAAAGAATCGGCCGGCGGTACAGCTAAATGTGCTGGCTGCATCTGCGCTGTTGCATGATTTACAGGAGATTATTTTCCGAGAGACCACAACACTGGGCTTGCGTGTAAGCGTGATAAAAAAAATTATGCGTAAACGTGAAACAGTAGTAGTGCAAACCGAGTGGGGACCAGTGAGGATTAAATATGTTCCTGCTGAACCGGAGGAACATATTTTACATTTTTCTCCCGAGTTTGAAGATTGCCGTATAATTGCCAGGCTTTCAGGGCAGCCTCTGAAAGAAATTTACCGGCAGGCTGTCCAGCTGTTTAAATTGAGCAGCTAAATGTGGGCTTAACAGAATAATATAAAAACAGGAATGATTACTTTCATTCACAAGTGTTAGAATATTGTTGACATATTCAATATTATATAATATAAACTAGGCAAAGGAGGCAAAGCTAATGATTAATAAAAAGATAGCCGATTTGATTAAAAAATTTAATCAGGTTCTCTTTAAGCCTGGCAAAGGTACTCCCGGATTGCAGACTGTCCTGACAGCAGTTGGCGCGATCACCGGTGCTGACGCTTTGCTGGTAAACCGTGATGGGACCCTGATCGAAAAGTATATTGCTGATGCGGGCTCCAACAGCCGTCTGCAAATGGCTGTGCTCAATGGTTCGTTTCAGGCTGACAGTGAGGTTATGGCTCTTGTTAAAAAGAAAGATGCAGTCTATAACACCGATCTTACTGCCCAGGAGGATGGTGGCCGGCTTAAAATGACAGTGGTTCCCCTGCCCGGGATAGCAAAACCAACTGTATCAATTGTTCTGGTCAATGCAGAAAAGCCGTTTGATGAGGCCGGACTAATTCTGGCGGAAATGGCGGCCTCCCTGGCCGGGTTGGTTATGATGCAGCGGGCAGGCGAAAAAGATGAGGAATCGCAGCGCAACCGTGAACTGGCTGACGGCGCCTTTGAAAGCCTTTCATATTCCGAGGTGGAAGCTATCCAGGAAATTTTAAAAAGCATCAACAATAATGAAAGTGTGGTTGTGGCAAGTAAAATTGCCGACCGCCTTGGGATAACCCGATCTGTTATTGTCAATGCCTTGCGTAAGTTTGAGAGCGCTGGAATTATAGAGTCTCGCTCGCTCGGGATGAAGGGGACCTTTATCAAGGTGAAAAATTCGGATGCCCTCGATCTGATCGCTTCACGATCGCTTAAGTTTTAACGGTAATTTTCCGGTTTTAATAATAAGTGGTTGTATCGTAAGCGACTGGACTTTCCAGTCGCTTTTTCATGCGACTTTCCCGGTGTAATTAGAGCAAACAGGATGCGATGATTGACAGTGGCTATGAGGGTTGTTACAATATGGTCTGATATCGACTAGAAACAACCCGGCAGGGTTGGTGGAGGGTAATAAAGTGGAAGTATTACTAACTTATCTCACTATCTTTTTTGCCAAGATAGCCCATGTCAGCCTCGGAACTCTGAGGATTATCTATTTAACCAGGAACAAGAGCATCCCCGCAGCGCTGATCGGCTTTTTTGAGATTATCATCTATCTGATTGCGCTGAACATGGTTCTCCAGAACATCGACCAGTGGCAGAATATCCTGGTATACGGGATAGGGTATGCCATGGGAAACATAGTGGGCAGTAAAATTGAAGAAAAAATTGCTATCGGAATTGTCAACGTCCAGGTAGTAACCCGCCGTAATGGTGGTGAAATAGAAAATGTGTTACGTGAGCTTGGTTTTGGAGTTACGTCAATGCCCTGTTATGGCAGGGAAGGAGAACACGTGGCAATTAACGTAATCGTTAAACGAAAAGAACTGCCGAACCTGATGAAGACAATCAGGAGTCACGATCCGGCTGCTTTTATTACAGTATTTGATACCAGGCAAATTATGGGTGGTTATTTTAAGAGAATGAAGGCGAAATAGTGGCTAAGTTAACAAACGAGCAGATTATCAATGCTCACCGGGCTATCGGTGTAATAGACTCGGGGGTGGGCGGTCTGACGGTGGTTAAAGAACTAAACCGCAGGCTGCCTCATGAAAGCATCATCTATTTTGGCGACACTGCCCACATGCCTTATGGACCCCGCTCTTATGAAGAGGTACGGAGTTATGTCTTCGCAATACTTGAATTTTTACGGCACCAGGAAATTAAAATGCTGGTAGTTGCCTGCAACTCGGCTACAGCTGCAGGGTTGTCCCATTACCAGAATGCTTGCGATTTGCCGGTGCTCGGGGTGATTGAGCCCGGCGTCAGGGCG
>CAZCHW010000095.1:0-7108 GCA_964498375.1 uncultured Syntrophomonadaceae bacterium
AGCTGATCCGGCAAGGCGCCTCTATTCTCAATGATGTTCTTGACGGTTCAGGTATATTAGCCCGGGTTGGCGGTGACGAATTTTCAGCAGTCCTTCCTCTGACCGGTGAGGACGAAGCCGAAAGAATTGCCCGTCAGATTCGTTATCAAATTTCTCTTTATAACCAGGAAAACAGTAATTTACCGCTGAGCATTTCACTGGGAGTAGCCACTGCAACGGATCGCTCAAAAAGTTTAAAAAAATTGTTGAAGGAAGCAGATGATCTGATGTTCAGGGCAAAATTGTACAACAGCACCAGCGTCCGTAATGGTGTAGTGCAGAGCCTGATGGCTGCCCTGGCGGAACGCGATTACTTCATTGAGGGTCATGCCCGCCGTTTGGAGAAATTATGCCTGAAGGTGGGCGAAAAAGTAGGACTTTCCTCTCACCAGCTGACCGATCTGGCCCTGTTGGCCCAGGTACACGACCTTGGAAAAGTTGGCATTCCCGACCAAATACTGCATAAACCTGGCCCTCTTACTGAAGAAGAATGGGATATAATGAAACAACACTGCGAAAAAGGATACCGGATCGCCTCTTCTGCGCCCGACTTGGCCAATGTAGCCAACCTTATTTTACGTCACCACGAACACTGGAACGGCAGCGGGTATCCCCTTGGCCTGAGCAAGCAAAATATTCCTGTAGAGTGCCGCATCCTTGCGGTTGTGGATGCCTTTGACGCAATGACCCATAACCGGCCATACAAGAAAAAAGTAAGTAAGGATGACGCCCTGCAGGAACTGATCAACTGTGCCGGCACCCAGTTTGACCCGGAAATAGTCTCGGTCTTCCTCACTTTAGCTGATCAACTATAAATTTACTAATATAAAACATTTATTTATATTAATTCAGCTATCCAAACTGTTCAAACAACGCTATAATGTAATTATCGTTCCGAAAACAAGTGAGGAAACTGTTAAATGGAAAAAAGCCTGGCGATCTTTAACGATGCCGACCCCGGTACAAGTGAAAGCAATAATTTAAACCCCGAATTTGAACTGCACCACAGCAGCAATATTGATTTGCTGATCACCAGACATTCTTTAAATATATGTTCCTGCGAACATGCTCACGATGGATATGAATTCTTTGTTCCCTATTCTGTTTCACCTGACCTTGGTGCTTTTAAAATTGACCAGATTTTACTTCCGCCACGGACAGGCCTGCTCTACCCGGCCAACCCCGATCAACCCCACGGAGCCGAGGGCGACTTTACCATAAACCGTGCCATTTGCCTCTATATCCAGAAAGATTACCTGCAGCACATATCATTTACTGTAACCGGGGTTAAGCAGGTCCATTTTAATAGCGAGGTTAACCAATTCACCAGCCGGCTACAAAGGCTGGTGAATTTTTTTGCAGATGAAGCCCGCCGGCAACAAAGCGGGTATCGTCATTTGCTGGAAAGCACCAGTGTCCAAATTGTCATTGAGCTGCTCCGCCATGTCAACAGCAACGTAAAAAAACGAATGAACCGGCGCGAAACTGGAACAAGAGAAAGCATCTTGAAAGCAATTGATTATCTTAACGATCACTACAACCAGAAGTTATCCAATGCTGAACTGCTTGAAATTGCCAATCTAAGCCCTTACTATTTCATCCGCCTGTTTAAAAAAGAAACCGGAAAAACTCCCCATGAATACCTGCTTCATATAAAAATAGAAAAAGCAAAAGAACTGCTGGCTTACACAGGATATTCTATTACCGAAATATGTTTTCTCTGCGGTTTCACCGAACATAGCCACTTCAGCAAAGTGTTTAAAAAAACCACCGGAATAACCCCCTTGAGCTACCGCAAAAAATTCCGACAATAATCATAAATTATTAATTCCAGAGGGCAATTATTGACCAGTTCCAGGCAATATCGTTATAGCAGCTTTCCTGGCCGATCCGTTATGATTAAAACAGGTGGCAGACTTAATAATTGCGAAAAAGGAGGTTTACTGATGGCAAAGTGTGTTTTTCCCCTCGACCCCGGTGAAAAGGAACTGGGCACCTGGACTACTAACTTAATCATCCCCGATCTTGGGCGTTACCTGGGCGACCTCACTGTTACTGACAAACGAATCATTTATCTGAGCAAGTTTGATACTTCTGTCGATGCAATTGTTGACAAAGCCCTGTTCCGGGCTATAGATCAACAACAGTTTCTGGTTATCCCCCGGGATAAAATTCAAAGTATTACTCCCCGCAAAAGTATGCTTAATAAAAGAATCACCCTGGTCACCAATGATGACAGCGAATTTATTGTTGATTATGGAATGCTCTCAATAGATCCGATCATGAAAGCTCTGGAAGCCAATTAACTGGACTGCATAAAAATTTACACAGTTACCGTTGTATAAGAATCAACCAAGGAGGCAGCTGCCGTTGGAGTACCTGGCATTAGTAGTTATTCTGGGTGGGCTTGGCGCTATGGCTTATTTTATGACCAAATCGGGCAAAAATTCCGAGAACAAGCGTGCTGCTGTCGCAGAAGCACGCGGTTGGAATTATATTCCCAATAATTCCTCGTACGTACTTAATGTCCCCGATCAAGAACGAAACATAAGTTACAGGCTCAACGGTAATACCGGCGGGGGTACAAAATGGGAGTTAACAGCGCGGCACCTGAAAAGTATCGACAAATCGTCAGTCAGTACCTTAAGCCTCGGTTCTTCAACTGAACTAACTGCAGATAAGCACTATACAGCTAATTTTCTCTTGATGCCGCATGATGGCATAACCTTGCCCGACTTCATTTTGGCTGAAATTTTTAAGATGCTCGATTTCCCGATTGATACACCACGGGTTGAAGCTGAACAGCTTCCCGGGAAACTGGCTGTAAAATATGCTCTTTATACCTTTAATCCTGAAGCCTTGGATTTCCTGGATCGTGCTGCTGAAGCGCTTGAACAATGGCAGGGCAAATACCCCGGCAAGCAAAAAGCATTAATTATCGCCGGAGGGCCGGAAGGATTCAAGGTGCGCACGGAAATGCAGGTAGATAAAGAAGCCGATTTGGAGTTTTTTGTCGATACCGCCCTGGCAATGCTTGACTGATTGGGTATTACCTCCGCCAGCCTGTCCAGGGCTGCCAGAGACAAATCATACATTACTTGAGGAGAGTGCAGATTATGTCAAAGAAAAAACAAGTCAGGTGGTCAATCACATTTTTTGTCCTGATGCTTGCCCTGCTGCTAATCACTGCCGGGTGCGGTTCCACGGATGAAGCAGCTCCTGCCGGCGAAAATGGTGAGCAGGCAGCTGCTCAACCGGAGATAGCCGGCGAAAGACATGAAACCGACACTGTATCAATGATTGTTGCTGATGGCTGGGATGTCATGGATATAGATGGCGGTCTACAGGCATACCAGGGAATGAGCCGGGCAGTTGAGGTTTGGGTGCGCGGTTCGGGGATGTCCGATGACGCTGCCCGTGAATCAATCGAAAACTTTGCTTCCAGCTACGACGGAACCGAGGTGGCAGAAACAGAAATGTTCGGGATGACTTTTTACTCCACCAGTTTTGTCTTCTCAGGGATGGAGCAAACCAAGTATTCGGCGATGAAAGATGGTCAGAAAATAGAAATTACCCTGGCTGGTGAGGATCACCAGAATGACGAGGAAATAATGGGGATGTTTCATTCAATAAACCTGAAGTAAAAATACTTTATAAATAATGACAAGGCAGGAGGGCCGATCGGCCCTCCTGTTATGTTTAAATCAGCGACAACAACAAAATTCCGGCGATAGTGCCGAAAACGGCACCGAAGGTTCCGGCATGCCCGTTACCGGCAGTTTGCGCTCCGGGAATAAGTTCACCAAAAATAATGTAAAGCATCGCCCCGGCGGCAAAGCCAAGAGCCAGAGATAAAAACAGGGGAGAAACCATACCGAGGCTGGCGCCCATGAAAGCACCCAGCCCCATGGGGAGACCGGCCATGGCGGTATACAGTAAAATCCAGCGTAAACGCATGCCCCCTGCACAGAGCGGACAGGCCATGGCAATTCCTTCAGGAATATTATGCAGGGCAATGGTCAGGGCAAGAGTAAAGCCCAGAGCTGGTGATGCAATATAACTGGCCCCAATAGCAATCCCTTCAGGCAGGTTGTGCATGGCAATACCCAACCCGAGAATTGTCCCGGTGCGAATAAAGCGGGCCATATCTTCGGTGGTTTCAAAAAAGTGAAAATGAGGCATCTTCAAATCCAGGATAAGAATGAACAGTGACCCGACTAGTAAACCGGCAAAGGCACTGACAAAATTGCCTGCCTCAATCGCCTCCGGCATCAGATCAACTAAAACAATTGCCATCATAATACCCCCGGCAAAACCAAGAATAAAGCTAATCAGAGTTTTACCAGGATGTCGGAATAAAAGGGCAATCAGGGTGCCTGACCCGGTCCCGATCACCCCGGCACCAAGCCCAATCAGGGTAATAGTTAAAATTTCGTTCAAGGCAAAACCTCCGGTCTACTACTATACACTTGCTCATTATAGCGATAATATCTGCCGATTACAAGATAACATGGCCTCATACTTTAATAGAATCTTAATACTTATGCCGTATTGCTACCGTATCAGCCTTATATAATGAGTATGCAAGTTAAAATACTGAAGGAGGTTCACTAAAATGAAAAAAACAATCCTTACATTCGCAGTAATTACATTAACCCTGCTGGTATTGTCAACAAGCGCTTTCGCCTACGGTGGAGGGTTCGGTCCCGGGAGTAACGGAAGCTGTTTACGTGAAGAACTTACTCCGGAACAACAAAGCCGTTTTGACGCAGTAATTGAAAACTTCCGGGCCAGAATGACAGAACTGAGAGAAAAAATCTTTGCTGCCCGTGAAAGTGGAGATAGTGAAGCTTTTGCCGAAGCCAGGGAAGAACGCGATCAGCTAATGCTTGAAAAACAGGAACAGCTCGGGGAAATCTTCCCTGAAGCAGCAAACCGTTTCAGCCAATGCGGCAGAGGTATGCGCAACTATGGTTCCAGCCAGGGCGCAAACGGATTACAACGCTAAGAAAATTTACTTTTAAAGACACTTCGCTTAAAACCCGGTCGGCAGTTATGCCGACCGGGTTTACCCGTTATGATATTATAGATCCAGGCAAAACAGGAGTGATTATATGGCAAACATCTGGGTAGTTGATGACGAAAGCAATATCCGCGAGCTGATCAGGCGTTACCTGGAAAAGGAAGGTTACCAGGTACGCACCTTTGCTTCAGCTGAGGAACTTGAAGCTGCTCTGGTCAGTAATGTGCCTGATATGTTCATTCTGGACATCATGCTGCCGGGCACAGATGGTTTGACCCTGTGCCGTACTATTTGCCGCAAATTCAATCTCCCGATAATATTTGTATCAGCCCGCGGTGAAGAATTTGACCGCGTCCTCGGGCTTGAACTCGGTGCCGACGATTACCTGGCCAAACCGTTCAGTCCGCGTGAACTGGTTGTGCGGGTAAAAAACATTTTTAAGAGACTTCAGACTGCAGATCCCACTTTAAAACAAATTGCCCTGGAAAATATGATCATCTATCCTGAACAGCGCCGCATTACTATCGAAGGTGAAGATGTTTCTTTTACCGCCCGGGAATTCGATCTATTCTCACAGCTTGCCCATGAGCCCGGCCGCTCTTTTAGCCGGGAATTACTCCTGGAGAAGATCTGGGGTTATGATTACGAGGGTGATACAAGAGCTGTTGATGATACTATAAAACGGATCAGGAAAAAAATGCGTGAGAAAGGGGCTCGGCCGGAATTGACCACAGTGCGGGGATACGGGTACAGGCTCGATGTTTAAAAGAATTTTTTTCGGCTACCTTGCCGTTCTTCTGGTTTCATTTATTGTACTTGCCCTGGCTTTTACTTTTACGGTGCGCCAGTACCTGGTAAACGATACAATTGCCAGCCTGCACCGGGTTGCCGAAACGCTTTCAGCTACTGCTTCCCAGCAGGGGATGCACGGCAACTGGCACATCAGGGGCACCTTTTTCAGCCTCGCTAACCGGATTGCCTTCGCCGACTACCTGATTCTGGAAGAAAGTGGCATTATCCTCGACAGCAGCAACCAGGAAGAATATCCGCTCGGCATTGCCCTCGGTGATAATCCTTTTGTTGAATTATCATTTGACCCCAACTCCGACAGGCAGCTGGTAACCGGCGATTGTGTTGCTGTATCTTACCCGATTACAGTCAACGGCCAACCTAGCGGGGCAGCCCTGGTTCTGTACACCCGACCTGATCTGCTGAACCAGCTTAACCGGGCTATTTCCAATATAATGATTCTCGCTTTGCTGGCGGGGGTTGCCGTTTCAGTGATCGCCGGCGCACTTGCCACCAGGGTAGTCGTACGGCCGATGCGGCAATTAAAGAGCAGGGCCCTGGAGCTGGCTGGCCGCCGTTTTGAAGGACACCTGGAGATCAACACCAGTGATGAGCTGGAAGAGTTGGCCGAGGCCTTTAATGAAATGTCTGACCGCCTGGCTGCCTACGACCTGAGCCAGAAAGACTTTTTTCAGAAAGCCTCGCACGAGTTGAAAACCCCTCTGATGTCAATTCAAGGTTATGCTGAAGCTATTCGCGACGGGGTAATACCACCGGAAGAGTCCGGCCAAAGCCTGGCAGTGATTATTAAAGAAGCAGAACGGATGAAAGGCCTGGTCGAGCAGCTGATCTACATATCAAAAATGGAGACAGTTAACGATGACTTTAAGCTGCAACCCCTCGACCTGGAGAGTGCCGCAGAAGAAGCCGTTGAAGCGATTCGCAGTTTAACCCTCGAAAAAAATCTAACGCTCGAGATTAAAGCCGCCCCCGGAGACAACCGGGTATATGGCGATGTGGAAAAGATTCATCGCCTGTTTATTAACACCCTGGGCAACGCTCTACGCTTCGCCCGGAGCAAGGTTGTGGTTACAATTGATGGCGGCAGGGTTACGATTGAAGATGATGGGCAGGGTCTAAAACCCGGTGAAGAGGAGAAAATATTTGACCCCTTCTACAGCAGCGATAGCAGCAGCGGTTTGGGGCTTGCTATTTCCCGGGCAATAACAGAAAAACACGGCGGCCATATTAGCGCCG
>CAZCHW010000096.1:0-6180 GCA_964498375.1 uncultured Syntrophomonadaceae bacterium
CATTAAAGGATCGAGAATGGCAAAGAAAAGGACGACCAGGAGAAAAGCCGGATAGCGAAAGCTTCTCCAGCCAGCCCGGAATTCCTGTAACAAGAGCACGATCATGATTTCAGATCTCCTCCTGTCCGCTTGTATGAACCGAGCACTTTAAAAAACACTTCTTCCAGGTTGGTGCGGTTCTGCATAAACTCGGTCACTTTAATGCCCTGTTCAATGAGCATGGGCAGCAGCTCTTCCGCCATCGCAACCGAGCGGCCCGGTTGCGATACGACCAGTAGTTTGCCGTCCTGATTGGTCACCTGTCGAACAGCGTGGTTAGATTTGATCAGTGAAGCTGCTTTCTCCATCTGAGATTCACTGACTGAGATCAGGTACTGCTCCATGGCGTAACGGGTGAGCAATGAGGTTGTGCCGGCATCCAGAAGTTTGTAGCCCCGATCGATGATTGTCACATGGTCGCATACTCTTTCTACGTCGGCAAGGATGTGGCTGGAGAAGAAAACAGTTGCTTTACCCCTTAATTTGTTAATCATTTGCAGAACCCGCCGGCGTCCTTCGGGGTCAAGGGCGGAAACCGGTTCATCAAGAATTAATAACTCCGGTTCTGTCAGCATCGCCGCAGCTATGCCGAGTCGCTGCTGCATTCCCCTGGAGTAGACACCGATGCGCCGGTTCGCCGCTTCGGTTAGTTGAAAGTATTCAAGTAATCTTTCAACCCGCCGGGCGCTCAGCCGTTTTTCAATTTTGTAGATATCGCCTACCAGGGACAGGGCTTCTTTTCCGGTCAGTCCTTCGGGGAAAACCGGATCCTGGGGCAGGTAATTCAAACGGTGCAGATACTGATGACTGCGGCCAAAAGAAAGTGGCTCTCCTAATAGGGTAACTGTTCCCGCAGTAGCAGGAATCAGGCCCAGCATTATTTTTATTGCCGTGGTTTTACCTGCACCGTTAGGACCAAGAAAGCCGTGTATACTGCCCCTGGCCACATTAAAATTTACCTTGTCCAGGGCTTGGTGGCCGGGAAATTTTTTACTCAGTTCTTTTACTTCAATGGCATTGTGACTGATATTATTCCTCTCCCCTGCCGAACACAAGGTAGACAATTGGCCCGAAAATATTGACCAAAATTATTATCAGAGTCCATCCCCATTTTGGCAGCGCTTTAACGGTTCGTCGCCTGATTAAATCGATGATAGCCCAGAGAAAAAGCAAAAATTGAAAAACCACCAAAGGCCAGAAAATTTTCAACAGCTCTACCACTTCCTGCATATGCAATTCCTCCTTGATCAGGACTAACTAACCTGATGATAAGCCCAGTGCAGCCATTCAAGGGCCAGGGCCAAGTCTTCGGATTCCACGGTCGCACCGCACCAGAAACGCAAGCCTGCTGGTGCATCACGGTAGGAAGCAATATCATAAGCGGCTTCTTCTTCCGCCAGAAGGTTAACCAGTTTTTTCACCTGGTCCGGTTCAAGAGCCAGGGATAGACAAACACTGGTGTTTGATCGGCTGGCCGGATCGTTGGCTAAAAAAGAAATCCATTGATGATCTTCAACAAACTTTTCGATCACATTAAAATTTGTTTCGCTCCGTTTGATCAGAGCAGGTAACCCTCCGCATTCTTCAGCCCAGTTAAGAGCATCAAGGTAGTCTTCAACACATAGCATCGATGGGGTGTTGATTGTTGAGCCTTCAAAAATACTGCTGATCAATTTTCCTCCCTTGGTCAGGCGGAAGATTTTTGGCAATGGCCAGGGGGGAGTAAATGATTCCAGCCTTTCAACTGCCCGTGGCGACAAAATAATTATTCCGTGAGCCGCTTCGCCGCCGAGCACTTTTTGCCAGGAAAAAGTTGTTACGTCGAGTTTGTCCCATGGTAAATCCATGGCAAATACGGCAGAGGTTGCATCACAAAGGGTCAAGCCTGTGCGTTCGCCGGGTATAAAATCGCCATTCGGTATTTTAACTCCGCTTGTGGTTCCATTCCAGGTGAAAACAACGTCATGATCAAAATCAACCTCAGTCAGATCAGGCAGTAAACCGTAATCGGCTGAAAAAGTACGGATATTTTCCAGTTTAAGCTGCTTTGCTATGTCGTCAGCCCAGGTTTTGCCGAATGATTCATAATAGATCACATCGACCGGTTTGTCCCCCAGCAGGTTCCACATAGCCATTTCAAAAGCGCCGGTATCGGAAGCCGGGACTATGCCGATCTGATAATTTTTCGGAATTCCGAGTATTTCCCCGGTTCTGGTAATTGCTTCATTTAAGCGGCTTTTCCCGATTGTACTGCGGTGTGAGCGGCCCAGGGTAACAGTGTCAAGTTTGCCGGGGCTATAGCCCGGACGCTTGGCGCAGGGGCCGGATGAAAAATTAGGGCAAGCCGGTTTCTTATTCGGTTTTTGGTTCATGGCGGATCCTCCAGATGTTAGTAAGTTATACAGTTAATATATCTTAGCGCCCGGAAGTTGTAAATGCCGTTAGTTTCTTTCTTGATCGAGAAATGAAGGGTCAGGCCGCCATAGATATGTTATAATGTGGTTGGCTATTGAGAAATGTTATCATTATTCGCGGCCAATAGATCAGAAAAGATAAGCAGCTTTTACAATCCTATTATTCTATTTTATCAGCAGGCAGGTGATATTGTGCGCTTTAAACTTACAATTCTGATACTACTCTTCATCATGATGTTATTCAGCGGTTGTAATTCTGAGCCGGCTTCAGAAGACCTGGAAGAAAAACTTAAAGTAATAACTACAATATTTCCCCTGGCTGACATAATTGAACAGGTCGGAGGGGAATTGGTCGAGGTGTATTATTTGCTCCCCCCTGGGGCCAGCCCGCATACCTACGAACCGACGGTTGAGCAGGCCAGGCTGGTCAGTGAAGCAGACTTATTTGTGCAGGTTGGCGCCGGGCTGGATGACTGGGCTGCCGATTTGGCTGTAGCAGCAAGCCCTGATCTGGTTAATTTAAACTTGTCTGATCAAATAGCGCTCCTCGATTTTGTCCATTACAGGCAAGCAGATGCAGACCATGATCATGGAACAGATTACCATAGTGATTCGGACCTAAACAGCGACCACGAGCATGGCCCGGCAGATCCGCACTTTTGGCTGGACCCATTAATCGTCCGGGATAACCTGGCCCCGGCTATTTCGGCAAATCTTATTAGCCTGGCCCCGCAGGAAGAAACTTCCTTAACAGATTCATTGGAACAGTACCAACAGGTATTAACCGGGTTGGATGCTCACCTGGAAGTTGAATTAAGTCGGCTGGAAAACAGGCGTTTTATCACATTTCATTCAGCCTGGCGTTATTTTGCCGCCCGTTACGATCTGGAAGAAATTGCTGTGTTAGCCCATTTTCCCGGACAGGAGCCTTCAGCAGGTTGGCTGGTCGAGCTGGTTGAGCTTATCGAAGATGAGCAGATCGGGGCTATATTTGCCGAACCTCAGTTTTCAACTGCCCTGGCTGATCGAATTGCCGAAGAAAGCGGGATACCGGTTTTGCTTCTTGACCCAATCGGTGGAGATAATTTGGCCGGTCGGGATAGTTACCTGACGCTGATGGACTATAACCTGCAAGTATTTATCGAAGGGTTGGGGAGTTAAGCGTCTATTGAAGTTTTGTTAAGGAGGATGTTTTGTTGGTCCAACCTGTGGTTTCTGTGAGTAAGATGACGGTTGTGCTGGGTGGTAAAATCGTGTTAGATGGAATTGATTTTGCAGTCGGAGCAGGAGATCTGGTCGGGGTAATCGGACCAAACGGAGCGGGGAAAACTACTTTGCTACGTGCCCTGCTTGGCTTAATCTCGCCAGCTGCCGGAGCGGTTAAAATCTTTGGTGTTTCACAAAAAGATTTAAGCGAAATCAGATCGCAGATCGGTTACATGCCCCAGCTCCAATCTTTTGAGAAGAATTTTCCCCTATCGGTTGCAGACGTAGTGGCTACCGGGTTGCTGGCACCGTCAACCATGCTCAGACCGATTAAAAACAAAGGACAGCGGGCAGATGAAGCCCTTGAGGCGGTCGGTATGGCTGAATATGCCAAACAGCCTTTTCAGGATCTTTCAGGAGGACAGCAGCAGAGAGTTCTGCTGGCTCGTTCACTGGTTCGGCGCCCCCGTTTATTATTGCTTGATGAGCCAAATGCCGGGCTAGATTTTAAAGCCCAGCAGATTTTTATGGAGCTCTTAAAAAAATTAAAACGAGAAGACAACCTTGCCATTATCCTTGTTTCTCACGACCTGATTTCTATCGCTGATGCAGCCGATCGGCTTTTGTGTATTAACCGCACTATGCATGTTCATGGCAGTCCTACTGAAGTCTTGCACAGTCCCGATCTTGATCTGGCTTATCGCTGCCAGTTTGACTTTTTCAGCGGACTGACAGCAACCATGGAAAGGGAAAAAAATGATCAGTGAAATTCTCTCATACAGTTTTATGCAAAGAGCCCTGTTGGCAGCTGTCCTGGTTGGACTTCTCTGTCCGTCACTCTCTTTTTTTGTAGTCCTCAAGCGACTTTCCTTTTTGGGGGCAGGAATTTCTCATACTGCTCTTGGCGGCATTGCGATCGGGTTGATAACCGGGATTAATCCGATTCTGACTGGTTCAGTATTTGCTGTCGGTTCAGCGATGAGCATCGGTTATATCAGTAAAAAAGGGCGCATAGGTGAAGATGTGGTAATCGGAATATTTTATGCAACAGGAATGGCTCTTGGTATAGCTTTGATCAGCTCTTTTAAAGGTTATTATCCCGAGTTGTTTGCGCTGCTATTCGGAAATATATTGGCAGTAACTCCGGCAGATTTGACATTAATCGGCCTGGTTTTAGTGGCTGTTGGCTTATTTATTGTTGTTTTTTTCAGAGAGTTGCTGGCAATATGTTTTGACGAAGAGATGGCGGTTGCTGCAGGGCTGCCAGTTGGGTCTCTATATATGGGCCTTTTAGCTGCAATTGCCCTGGCAGTAATGGTTTCTATCCAATTGGTTGGGGTGGTGCTGGTCTCCGCTCTGGTGGTTATTCCCGGAGCGATAGCCTACCGGTTAAGCAAAAACTACAGAACCATGTTTGCTCTTTCACTGCTGGTTGGTCTGTCGGGTAGTGTTGGCGGACTGTTGCTGTCTTATTATTACCCGCTGCCGCCGGGAGCAGCCATAGTGCTGATCCTTGCCTTTTTATTTGCCTTGACTATAATAATCAGGCCGCTGCTGGAAAACGAGAGAGGCCTGCCTGGAAACCGGGAAAATGAACGGTAACCGGGAGGAGGTTGAGCAAATGCATTCTGAACAGCTGCAGCTTTTTAGAAACGAGTTGAAGAAAAAAGGTTACCGGCTTACCAGACCACGACAGGTGATTCTTTCCTACCTGATCAAGGGAAAAGGACACCACAGCATCACTGCAATTTATGGTGGAATTCGCCGGATGCACCCGGGGATTGGCATGGCTACAGTATATCGCACTGTTGATTTATTGCTTGAACTGGGAATATTGCGGGTGCTGATTTTAAAAAATAGCCAGCCCTGTTTTGAAATTAACTGGCCCGGTGATCATCACCATCATTTGGTCTGTCGAGATTGCGGGGTTATAGTTGAATTCGGCAGCTGTAATTTCACATTAATTGTGGGAGAGATCGAAAAGGTAACCGGATTCAGGGTTGAAGAGCATACCCTTGAAGCTTATGGTCTATGTCCCAGGTGTGCTGCTCAGTCTTCGTCAAGCAGCTACTCTACTGAAAAGATGTAATAATAAATTGGCTGGCCACCGTACTGCGGTTCAATTTCAAGGTCGGGGTATTGTTTTTCCAGCTGCCTGACCAGGGCGGCCGCTTCCTGCCGGCTGATATCCTGGCCGTAAAAAA
This sequence comes from uncultured Syntrophomonadaceae bacterium, assembly GCA_964498375.1. GTDB lineage: Bacteria > Bacillota > Dethiobacteria > DTU022 > DTU022 > JAABTH01. The sequence continues at coordinate 5,864 of CAZCHW010000096.1, forward strand.
CCGTGATAATGTCGCTGGAGTCTGTTATGAGCAATTCGACCAGTTCCAGCGCTGTTTGCTCCAGGTTATCCCCTGCCTTAATAATCTGGTCTCCCTTTAGGCCAAGGTACTGTCCTGCTTTTATGTTATGATTCCCGATTTTTGTGTCTCTGGTAGCATAGGTTAGCAAACCGGTATTGATGCGATTAATTTCGTTTATCATTACCTGCAAATTTTCATCATGGCTGAGACGGTTGCTAAAGCTAACCAGGGCCGCCAATCCTTCAGGCAGGGTTCTGGTTTTTAGCACGTCAACCTGTTTGTCGGACAGTTCGTTT
>CAZCHW010000096.1:6190-7098 GCA_964498375.1 uncultured Syntrophomonadaceae bacterium
CAACCAGAATAATATTTTTGTTGTTGGGTAGAATAAACACTTTTTGCTGGGGTAGATTCTCAACCGCCTGGAGTAAATCTTCCACTTTTGGATTCATGGTTTGGCCGCCATAGACTATTTCATCAGCGCCGAGGCTGAGAAAAATTTCCCGGAATCCTTCACCGAATGAGACAACAATAACTCCCGTCTCTCCCTTTTCATGTGGTATTACAGGAGGAACGATCAACCTGTTGTCATCTGTCGAAACAGGCGAATCTGCCAGCTCGGTGTGTTGGTCGATCATGTTGTCTATTTTTAAATCGTGTAGCGTTCCGAATTGCTGCCCTAACTGCAAAACTATCCCCGGGTTTGCCGTATGAATGTGAACCTTGGCTACAGTGCCGCTAAAGGCAACCAGCAGCGAATCTCCCTGTTCTTCAAGAGTTTTTTGCAGGCTTGAGAAGGATGGTTGATCGTTTTTAATGATAAATTCAGTGCAGTAAGGATATTCAAGATTAAATTCTTCAGGTTCGCCAGAAGCGGCAGAGCTTTCTCCCGGGATGGAAATGTTCAGCCAGCCGTTAGAATCTGCCGGTGGTTTTCGCTGAGCCATCAACTCGTGGATCGAGCGTTTCAGGGAGAAAAGACAACCCTCCAGGAAGACGAGCAAACCAAGTCCGCCGGCATCTACAACTCCGGCTTCTTTCAGGGCTGGAAGCATATCGGTAGTTTTGGCCAAAGCATCTTTGCCGCTGTTTACAGCAGCCTCAAAGCTGTTGTACAGGTTTTCGCCTTTGCGTGCTGCAGCCCTTATTCCGCGAGCCATCTCCCGGGAAACAGTGAGGATAGTTCCTTCAACCGGTTTTGAGACAGCTCTGTAGGCATAAACAACTCCATATTGGAATGCTTTACTGAGCTCGGCCGGGGAA
>CAZCHW010000097.1:0-7096 GCA_964498375.1 uncultured Syntrophomonadaceae bacterium
CTTCCGGACTCTTCCCAGTTTTTACGATCCTGGCGGTCGATCACCTTGGAAGGAGTGTATGGTTCGCTCTTGAAATATTTCATGGTCAGGTCTGTTTCCAGGAAGGTTCCTCCCGGGCCGAGTTTTTCGATCAGGTCGACTGCCATGGTTTCTTCATTGAATTCAATACCGCGCTGGACCCGCAGGGCCATCCCGCAGATATCATTATCGATTACCAGTTTTTCCAGGCTGAAGGTGTTGATAAAGTCGAGAGCGCCGGCCCCGGAGATCATGTTGATTCCGGCCAGCTGGGCAATAATTCCGCTCATTGCTGTTTCTGCCCCCGCCTGCATATCAACCAGTTTAGAATCACTGAGAGCGGCATAGGTGTGGGTTGGTAAACCAAAGTACTTACCGAGCTGTGAATAGGCAGCTGAAATCATTGTTGCCTCGACAGCACTCATCGGGGTAGTGCTGAAGCGCATATCGAATTGGACCGGCGCACCACCATAAACCATGGGAGCCCCAGCTTCAGCACACTGGGCCAGGACAATGCCGCTTAAAGTTTCGGCCGTGTGGACAATTAGCGAACCGGCCAGGGTTACCGGCGTTGCAGCCCCGGGCATGGGCACCGATATCAGTTCCTGCGGCAGGTGGAAACGGGCGCAGTCAATAATGTTTTCAGCGCTGATGTGGGTCCACTTAAGCGGCTGCGAGGGACAGATATCGAATACCGCTACAGGTTTTTCGCGCAGTTGTTCTTCTCCACCAACGGCCGCAGCAAGCATGTCGCGCATGTGTGTAATGCCGGGCACACTGAAAGCGCCGGTGATAATCGCTTTCGGCGAGTTTTTCAGGCACAGGTAAAGACGGTAGCTGTCGCCGATTAGCTCTGGCACATCATAGCAAACCACCGAGGTCGACTGGAGGTGAATGTTTTCCAGGGCATCGTTAACCCTGCTGATCTGGACCAGGTCTTTTGCCTGGGTGCGGCGCACCTTTTTGCCGTCTGATTCCATAAATTTGATCACCGAAGAGCCGGGATCAAAATGCGACTTGGTGCCGAACATTTCGGCCGCCACAGCGCCTTCACGATTATAGAGTGTGAATCCCTGGGGGGTTTTTTTGATGGCGTCATCGACCATCTGCGGGCTGATTTTGGCAATATGACTGTCAAAATCAACTTTTGCCCCGTGGTCTTTCAATATTTTCAAGGCTCGCTCTGATTCGAACTTTACCCCGGCGTTTTCCAGGACATGTAAAGCTTTTTCATGGACGAGCTTAATTTCTTCTTCGCTAATCAGACGCAACTTCGGCTGACCGGCAAAACTATATCTTTCCATGGGTGTAATTCTCCTTTATTAAATGGCTTTCGCCAGCTTTTAACCTGAGATTTCCAAGTTAAGCAGTTTAGTTATTCTTTAACCTGGGGCTCCATGGCCACGTGCTGTCCGTTCAGCAATGAAGCTACCCCGACATCGTACTGGTTATGCTTGCCGCCGCAGAGTGAACAGACCCGGTGAGGGTCAACCTGGCGGGGCGGCTCAGTGTAGGAATAAAGTCCGCCTTCAAAGTTGCGCACCACAACCCGGTTGGTGCCCTGGCTGATCAGGTACTGGGGCATCACAGGAATTTTACCGCCACCGCCGGGCGCATCGACCACAAAGGTGGGAATGCCGAGGCCGGTGGTGTGACCGCGCAGGCTTTCAATTATTTCGATCCCGGTAGCGACGGATGTCCGGAAGTGCTCAATACCCTGGGAGAGGTCGCACTGGTAAATATAATAGGGTTTGACCCTGATTTTTAGCAACCCGTGCACTAAATCTTTCATAACCTTGGGGCAGTCGTTTACCCCGGCCAAAAGGACGGACTGGTTGCCCAGGGGAATACCGGCATCGGCCAGGCGGGCGCAGGCCGCTGCAGCTTCAGGGGTAATCTCTTTCGGATGATTAAAATGTGCATTCAGGTAGATTGGGTGATACTTCTTCAAGATAGCACAGAGCTCTTCAGTGATCCGCTGAGGCATCACTACAGGAGTACGGCTGCCAAAACGAATCATTTCCACATGCGGGATTGCCCGCAACTGACTGAGAATATTTTCGATAAGGTCATCACTGATCAGCAGCCCGTCGCCTCCGGAAATCAATACGTCGCGTACTGCCGGGGTGCGGCGAACATATTCGATGGCAGCATCAATCTGATCACGTGTTTTTGCCTTGTCGGTTGCTCCGGCCATGCGGCGGCGGGTGCAGTGCCGGCAGTACATGGAACACTGGTCGGTCACCAGCAGCAAAACCCGGTCGGGATAGCGATGGGTCAACCCGGGCACAGGCGAATCAACATCTTCGTGCAGGGGATCGGCCATGTCGTAGTCGGACCAGTGAGTTTCGTGGGCCGAGGGTACTGCCTGTTTGCGTACAGGGCAATGGGGATCTTTCGGATCGATCAGGGTTGCATAATAGGGGGTAATCGCCATCCGGAAATGCTGGAGGCACTGTTTTACTCCCTCGGCTTCTTCATCTGTCAGTTCAATAACCTGTTTAAGCTGATCAAGGGTAGTAATACGGTTACGTACCTGCCAGCGCCAATCGCTCCATTCCTCGGGGGTAACATCTTTCCATACAGGTATTTCCCGGTAGTTGCGCATTGAATTAACTCCTTTCAATTTTGGAATTCTTTTTCATGCCTGATCAGGGCATGCCTTACTGCTTCTTCCGGCAGAAGGAGCAGATTGTAATTATCTTTAAGTCAGGTTAAAACATCGTTTAACCTGTTCCGTTTTAAGACAGGGGAAGCTCGTAGGCTACGGAGTCGGTGGTGAAACCGAGCTTCTCGTAAAGCCCGCGGGCGGGGGTATTGTCAGTTAAGGCATTTAACTCAAGCCTGGACAGGTTGTGTTTCCGGGCAGCTTCGATTACGGCCTTTAGCAGCACTTCAGCGCACCCGCGGCAGCGGAAGGCCGGGTCGATTACCACATCTTCAACATGGCCGTAGAAGTTATCATTCCAGGTCGAGTAATGGCCCATGTGCAGGCTCGCAGTGCCTGTAACCACGCCCTCAATGAGGATAATAAAAACCAGAACTTTGTGGGGATGTTCGATCGCATAATTAAAACTACGCCGTAATGTTTCAGGGGAAGTCTGCTTGTTGTAAAAGTCGAGCAGTAATGTCCAGAGACGGCAAACTGCTTCCTGATCTGCTGGTCCGGCAAGCCTTACTTCCATGCTGATCTCCCTCCCCACTGTAATAGGTATATTTCTTAACCTTAACCATTGTAACAAATTATCGGCAGGAAAGTCACTAGTATGATCAGAAAACGGAGATTAATATAAAACGCCGGGCGCACATATAAAACGGACCGGCCGACAGGCCGGTCCGTCAGGGGAGGGTAAAATTTTTACTCCATCCCCTGGTTTTATCGCTGGGTTATCTTACTTCTTCGATGCAGCAATTGTCTCAGCATTAGCAGTAGTCTTACCGACCAGCTTGACAAAGACGATTAGCACGATAATCCCGAGAATAATCGAGATCAGCGGGTGTACACCAAGACCGGCAGGAATAAAGCCGAAGACACCGGCAACCACAGCACCGGTAAGTGCATAAGGAATCTGGGTGCGCACGTGGTCAATGTGATCGGAACCTGCACCGGTCGAGGAGAGAATGGTTGTATCGGAAAGCGGTGAGCAGTGGTCGCCGAAGATCGCCCCGGTAAGAACTGATGCGAGGGTCGGAACCAGGAAAGCTTCACCGCCGATTGCTGCAGCAATCGGAACTGCCAGGGGAACAACAATACCCATAACTCCCCAGGAGGTGCCCATGGCGAAAGCCATGAAGCAGGAAATCAGGAAGATCAGCAGTGGCAGAACCACAATGCTGATTCCGGCCCGCTCAACCAGGCCGATCAGGTAGTCAGCTGCTCCCAGTTCACCGGAGATATAGCTGAGTGCCCAGGCCAGCACCAAGATAATCAGGGCCGGGAATACAGATTTTGCCCCGTTGATCAGGGTATCAACTGCTTCCTGCAGGGGAACAATCCTCTGAATCAGTACCATGATTAAGGTTACCAGGGCGCCAAGGCTGGAAGCCCAGAGCAGCACGACACTTGAGTCGGCATCGCCAAAGGCATTCATCAAACCAACTTCGGCTCCGCCACCGGCCACATAGAGTCCGATGAAGGTGGCAACAATGATTACCACAACCGGAACGACAAAATTGTACCAGCGCAGCGGGGTGCCTTCAACCGGCTGCAGAACTTCAGTATCAGTCGCCGAAAGAGGAGTTGCACCGTCGCGGAGCAGTTTGCCTTCGGTCCGGGCTCTTACTTCGGCATTATACATTGGGCCGTAATCTTTCATGGTGATTGCCAGAATCAGAACCAGGGCAATTGCAAAGATGCTGTAGAAACGGTAGGGAATACTCTGCAGGAAGATCAGGTAAACTGGAACATTGTCCATCCCGATCGCTGCAAAACCTTCGCCGATTACGCCGAGCTCAAAACCGATCCAGGTGGAAATCAGGGCTACAGTTGCGATAGGCGCCGCAGTAGAGTCAATGATATAGGATAACTTTTCCCTTGATACCTTAACTGCATCGGTAATTGGGCGGGCCGTGTTACCGGCAATAATACAGCTGGAGTAATCATCGAAGAAAATGATCATCCCCATTAACCAGGCGGCAATCATGCCGCCGCGGGCTGTTTTCGCCTTCTTGGTCAGAGCGTTGGCAATAGCCTGCGCTCCACCAGCCTTGGTAACCAGACCGAGGGTTCCGGCGATGATCATGGTAAAGATCAGGATCGCCGCATACCATGGGTCGGCAGCGCTTTCAAGCATGTAAGTATCAATTGAACGGAAGAATCCATCGATGGGGCTGCCGTGCAAAATAGTTGCGCCCAGCCAGACAGAAATGAAAAGCGAGATAATTACCTGGCGGGTGGCAATTGCCAGAACAATCGCCAGAATCGGTGGTAAAATTGATAAAAATCCATAATCCATATAGACAATACCTCCTAAAAATAAACTGTTCCTAACCCAAATTGGGTATCACAGTAATGGAACCGTAAACAATAAACATTGACGCCTCCTTCCTGGTTCCGTGCTGTCAATGGTATTTATTTCTCCAAGATCATTAAGAATCCTGCTAATACTCTTGTATTTTAAACAAATTCTCGCCGAACAAGCTCAAGCTGTTATGGTATAATATTATGATATAAAATAATGGTTGTAATATGATCATTAGGCGGTGAGCAGGTGCTTCCGGTGAACTTGAATTGGCTGGATCTTATAATTGCCCTGGCTCTGTTGATTTCCCTGATCCAGGGGATCAGGGCTGGCTTAATCCGCTCAGCTTTTAATATCGCCGGTCTCTTTGCGGGAACAGCTCTGGCCATGAAATTTTATGCCCCCGCGGGCGACCTGGTCTTAAGTTTTCTGGATCTGCCGCGTATTGCTGCCAATGTTTTTTCTTTTATCATTATCTTTTCCCTGACCACTTTGGTGGTTCACCTGATCGGTTCGGCAGTTCATTCGCTGACCGGTTTTAGCCTGGTTAAGCTGGCTGACCGATTGGGCGGCAGCACAATTGGCCTGGTGATCGGAATTTTTCTGGTCGGGCTGATTCTAATCACTTTCACCTCTTTCCCTGTTTACGCAGACTTTCCTGAACATGTCGATCAATCATATATGGCCCCTTCAATTATCGATCTGACTACCCTGATTTACGATGAGCTTTCCAGCAGGCTGCCCTTTGAGCTGCCCCGCATTGCGACTTACCCGGAAAGCCTGGGCAGCTATATCAGCAGCATCAGTACCTATGCAGCTGACCACCAGGGCGTTAATTTTAAAACGCTGGACCAGGCCCCCTGCTTCGCCTGCGGAGCCCCGGTTGACTTTCTTGGCTACCTGGACAACGGCAAGGGATCAATTTCGCCTAAGTTTTTATGCAGCGAATGCGGCAGAACCAGCGATGGCTGCCAGACTTACGAAGGTTACCACGCCATGTACAGCCTCTGCCCGGTGGAGCTGAGCAAGCAGGGTTATCGCTTTGATTGCGGAATCTGGACAAATTTCCGCTATGTCAAACCTGAAGGGCCCTGCACCGAATGCGGAGCTGATTATAAATAATAGCGGTCTCCCGCTTTGCAGAAAATCAGGCGGGAAACCGCTATTAATTTAACTACTTCTTTGTTCTAGCTGCAATCCGGTATCCTCAGGCTACTGCTTCATCAGCTCCAGAACCTTGGTTACACCCTCGGCCGCATCTTCAGCGTAAGCATCGGCGCCAATTTTGTCAGCCCAGCGCTGGGTACAGGGGGCACCGCCAATAATAGTTTTATACTTGTCGCGCAGGCCGCGCTTGCGCAGTTCCTGCTCCAGCTTTTCCTGGCCGGGCATGGTGGTGGTCAAAAGGGCGCTGGTACCGATAACCCGGGCTCCATGCTCTTCTGCAGCTTCGATTATTTTATCAACGGGGACATCTCGGCCCAGGTCAACTACTGCCACACCCTGGGTCTGGATTAAGGCAATGGCAATACCCTTGCCGATATCATGGACATCACCTTCGACTGTAGCAAAGATCATCTTCCCGACTTTACGGGATTCGCCTCCCCCTTCAATTGCTTCTTCAAGCACGGTTACTGCAGCTTTCATCGCTTCGGCCGCAAGGATCATTTCAGGCATGAATACTTCACCCCGGCTGAAGAGATCACCAATTTCGCGAATTCCTTCGCTGTAGCCTTCAGTTAATACCTGGACCGGATCATACCCTTCTTCCAGGGCTTTCTTAGCCACGGCAACAGCCTGGTCTTCATCTACATCAAGAATAGCCTGTTTTGCATCATTAAGAATAGCTTCTAAGCTCAAATTAGACACTCCTTTTTTACTTGATCCCTGCTCTTTCTTTGAAGAGCTCGACCGAATTAATCTTAAGCCCGAGCACCCGGGCAATGTTAAACTTGGCTTCAATACCCTTGGGCATTTTATTCAGATCGAAAGACCGACCAAGACCCTGCTTGGTGCGGATTTCGGTCATTAAATCCGAATCGCTTAAATCGATCGGTTTAACACCCAGTTTATCGGCCACATACTGCTTGGCTGCGTCGATCTTCATGCTTTTTGCC
>CAZCHW010000098.1:0-7032 GCA_964498375.1 uncultured Syntrophomonadaceae bacterium
TCATTACTTGCTGCCCTTCCCTTTCGGCCAGGCTTCAAGTTCTTTGCGGATCACCGGCAGGGTGAGCAGCTTTTCCTTAATCTCCGGCACTGTCAGCAGGCGGGTATTGTTCGAATTATATTCCACCGCCCCGGTAATCCGGTCTGAGCCTTCTTCAAAATAAAGAGCGTAGTTCAAATCGCGGTTGTCAGCCGGAACCCGGAAAAAATTGCCCATATCAATGGCCTTGGCCGCTTCTTCCCGGGTCAGCAGCACTTCGAATACTTTCTCGCCATGCCTGGTGCCGATCACATCAACAGGGTTGTCAGCCTGAAAAAGTTCCTTTAAAGCCTGCACCAGGTCGCCCATGAAACAGGCCACGGTTTTCTGGATCATCAGGTCGCCCTGCCCGGCGTGGTCAAAGGCGTATAAAATCAGGTCAATCGCTTCGTCAAGGCTCATAATAAAACGGGTCATCTGCGGGTCGGTCAGGGTTATGTGGCTGCCACTTTTAATCTGCTCTACAAAAAGCGGCACCACCGAGCCGCGCGAATAAATTACATTACCGTAGCGGACCCCGCAGATCAGAGTTTGCTCAGGTTTGACCGTTCGCGACTTGGCAATAAAAATCTTTTCCATCATCGCCTTTGAAATACCCATTGCGTTAACCGGGTAAGCGGCCTTGTCAGTAGAAAGACAGACTACCTTGCGCACCCCGGCTTCAATCGCCGCCGTGAGCACATTTTCCGTGCCGAGCACATTGGTGTTGACCGCTTCCACCGGGAAAAACTCACAGGAGGGCACCTGCTTGAGGGCAGCGGCATGAAAGATATAATCTACCCCGTGCAAAGCGTTGCGCAGGCTCTGCGGATCGCGTACCGTTCCCAGGTAAAATTTTAACTTGGCGCTGTTATATTTCTTGCGCATTGCATCCTGCTTCTTTTCATCACGGGAAAATATGCGAATTTCACCGATATCGCTGTCAAGAAAACGGCGCAGCACAGCATTGCCGAAACTGCCCGTGCCCCCTGTAATTAAGAGCGTTTGATCTTTAAACATCAGCACTACCTCCACTCTTTTCAGCCTCGGCTAAAAGCTTTACCTTTTCACCGCGCCACAGTTTCTTCACCGCCAGAAAGGTAAAATAAACCAGGCTAAGCGGCAGGTGCCAGAGCGCCCCTGCCGGAATTACCCGCAGGTGCTTAAGCGCCTTACGCCACTGCCTCCTGGCCAGGCAGCCGAGCATGAAACCGAAAGAATCGCTAACCAGGTTAAACTTGATCTTTTCTTTCTCCAGGCTGCTGAGCTTGATCATATCGTAAATTTTCAGGTTGTGGTAGCGAATCAGGTAGGCCTCGGCAAAGGTATCGCCCTCGGCGGTGCTGATTGCCTGCCCCGAAGCGCCGTGATAACCAATGCGGGTCAACGGCTTGTGCACATAGGCCAGGTCATAACCATTTAAAATACGGTAAAACAGCTCGGCATCGGCGTGAAGCAGATCGGTGCGAAACCCACCAGTTGCCCGGTAAACCTGCGGCTTGATTAAAACCGAGGTCGGCGAAAATACGGTTGATCGTGCCTCCGGTTCCACAAGCAGCCGCTTTAATAGCTCCGGTCCTCTGACCAGGTTAACCCCCGCAGGGATTACGCCCCGGATCAGCTCGTCTCCGTTATAGTAATAGGAGCAGACCAGACCAACCCTGTCATCCCTCTCACCGGCTTCAACCATTTCAGACAGGCAGCCGGGCAGCAGGCGGTCGTCATCACCGATATACTTAAACCAGCGGCTTTCCCGGGCCGCGGCGTCAAAAACCAGGCGAAAGTTTTCCAGGCGCGGCACAGTCTGCTTAGTTCGAATCACCGTTAAGCGCCGGTCATCGCTGAATGCAGCGATAATACCGGGTGTTTCGTCGGTGGAGGCATTGTCGGCAATGATCAGTTCAAAATTGGGGTAATCCTGGGCCAGCACGCTCTCAATGGCCCCTTCCAGATAGGCCGCCCCGTTATATACCGGCAGCAGTACGCTGACCAGCGGTTTCATATCAACCAGCACCCTTCATCAAGCAGTAAAGCCACTTATAAATATTTAGCCGGAATCTTCAAGATCAAACGCGGCGCGGCGCGGTTCAACCAGGGCCGTTTTCCCGCTGCGCAGAATATACCAGGCTCCCTGCAACCTTTCTTTCATGTAGGCCTTACCGCTTTTGCCTTCCCCGGCCAGTTCACTGCGGTAGCGAACCAGGTCGTAGAAAGCAGCCGGACAGGCTTTCCAGCCATAACGGCGGGCATCGTAGGCACCCTTGAATACAGTATTCACCGTATCAAAACGCTTCAGCCCCTTAATAGTGCTTACTGCCGGGTGTTCAACCACGTAGCGGGGCACAAATTTAACCTTCAGGCCGGCCTTGATACAGTCATGAATAAAAACCGCCTCTTCACCAAAGCTGTTCAACCTGCTGCCGAGACCAAAACGCTCATCAAAAAAGATCGCCCGTTCTTTGATCAACTCCGTCCGAAAGGCTATTTCCAGGGTTGAAATGTAATGGCAGCTTTCTTTGTTGAGCAGGTAGGAGTTTTCGCTGTATTCCTTGTATTCCGGGTCACCCGGTGGAGTATCTATTTTAAAGCAGGCCACCGCCATATCCTGGTCGGCTGCAAAGGCGTCGCGCAGCGCTTTAAGGTAAGCCGGGCGGTAGCGCACGTCGTCATCGGCCAGCAGGGCTACATCTCCGCTTGCCATGGCCAGGGTGTTGTTGCGGTTGCGGCAAAGCCCCCGTCCGGCAATCTGATCAACCTTTACATCCGGCCGGCGCAGTTCTTCCGGCAGGGTCAGGTAGCGTCTTTCAGTGACCTGGTGCGATATACAGTACGCCAGATCCTTTTCGGGCGGCAGCAGCACCAGCGGAATCTTGCCGATTCCGGCATCGATCGTCGAAATTAAAATTTCAATCTTCACCTTCAAAAAACCTCCTGTACCAGGCCACCGTTTTTGCCAGGGCCTCGTCCAGGCTGAAAAGAGGCTGCCAGCCGAGCAGGCGGCGGGCCTCAGCAGCGCTTAAATACTGGTGCCTAATCTCGCAGCTCGCCTCACCCAAAACCAGCGGTTCCAGGTCGGCCTGCATTGCCTTCAATATTTTTTCAACCAGCTCCAAAACAGTCAGTTGAATTTCGTTGGAAAAATTGAAGGCCTGCCCGTGCAATCCGGCATCTGCTGCCATTTTTTCCGCCAGCAGCATGTACGCTGCCGCCCCGTCTTCCACGTAAAAATAATCGCGAATAAACTGGCCGTCCGAACGGATTACCGGCCGTTCACCGCGCAGCGCCGCGCGGATTGTCCCCGGAACAATGCGGTTCCAGTTCAGGTCGCCGCCGCCGTAAAAATTGCCGCAGCGGGTCACCGCCACAGGCAAACCGTAGGTATGGTAGTAGCTGTGGCTGATCAGGTCTGAACAGGACTTGCTCACATCATAGGGAAACCGCCCCTGCAGGGGCATCTCTTCACTGTACGGCAGGGTTTCCTGTTCGCCATAGGCCTTGTCAGATGAAGCAACCACTACCTGTTTTACGGCAGGGCTGCGCCGGCAGGCTTCGAGCAGGCACCAGGTTCCCCGGATATTGCTTTCAAAAGTTGAAAGAGGATTCCGGTTAGCAATCGGTACAATCGTCTGGGCGGCCAGGTGGAAAACTGTCTGCACTTCATATTCGCCAAGTATCCGTTCCAACAAGGCCTGTTCGGTTATATCACCCCTGACCAGGTTAACCCGGTCGCTGAAACGTTCCCTGAAAAGCCGGGCTGCCGGGACCCAGTCGCGCACCAGGCAAACCAAATTGGCCTCCTGCTCCAGCAGGCGCTGAACCAGCCAGCCCCCTAAAAAACCGCTGGCCCCGCTGACCAGCACCGGACGGTCACGCCAAAAGCTTTTTTCTTCTGCCACCGTTACTCCCCCTTTTACCAGATTTTCCAGGGCGCCTCACCGCTGCTCCAGTAATTTTCCAAAATTTTCAGCTCCCGGTAGGTATCCATGCACTGCCAGAACTGGTCGTGGCGGTAAGCCATCAGCTGGCCTGCGGCAGCAATATTGCGCAGCGGATCACTTTCCCAGGGGACATCTCCTTCAATGAAATCAAGAGCATCCTTTTCAACGACAAAAAAACCCCCGTTAATCCAGCCTTCCCCGCTCTGGGGTTTTTCTGCGAACTCGGTGATCAGGTCTCCCTCGGAAAAGTCCAGGCTGCCGAAACGTGCCGGAGGCCGCACTGCAGTTACGGTAACCAGCTTGCCCTTTTCCCGGTGAAACTGTAACAGATTGGTCAGGTTCACATTACAAACCCCGTCTCCGTAGGTAAGCATAAATCTTTCACCATCAAGCCAGGGCTCCAGTTTTTTTATCCGCCCGCCCGTGTTAGTTAGCAAACCGGTATCGACCAGGTGGACCAGCCAGTCTTCCTTGACCGCATCGTGCATCTGCAGCTTTCCATCGGCCAGAGAAATGCTCATACTGCCGTTTAACTGAAAATAATCGTGAAAATAACGTTTAATCATCTCGCCCTTGTAGCCGAGGGCAATCACAAATTCTTTAAAGCCGTAGTGGGCATAGTGCTTCATGATATGCCAGATAATCGGACGTCCGCCAATTTCCACCATCGGCTTCGGCCGGGTTACCGTCTCTTCAGCCAGCCGTGTGCCCATACCACCGGCCAGGATTACCACTTTCATAAAATGCCCTCCCTGTGAAGCTTATTAGCGCTGTCCTAACTATATCACCGGCAGGCAGTGTGCTCAATTGCCATTACCGGTCCGAAGCAACCGGCCCTGGTCAACTGCCCGGTGGTAGGCAGCCACTGTTTTTTCGACCATCTGGTCGAGAGTAAAACGCTCCAGATAACGCTGCCGGCCGGCCCGGCCCATTTTTTCACGCAGCTGCGGATCGGCAATCAGCTTTTTCAGACAGCGCTGTAAAGAGGCGCTGTCGCCGGCTTCGAAAAGTAATCCGGTCTGATCACCCACCACTGCTTCCGCCACGCCGCCAACCCTGGAGGCAACCACCGGCAGACCAGCCCGCATTGCTTCCAGAATACTGATCGGAAACCCTTCACGTTCGGAGCTAAGCACAAACAGCGCGCTTTCTGCAAGCAGCTGAGCCACATCACTGCACATGCCGCAAAATTCAACCCTCTCCTGCAGTTTTAGTTCAGCCGCCAGGTTTTGGCTATCCTGTTGCAAAGGCCCTTCGCCAGCCACTTTAAGCCGCCAGGGCAGTTCTTTTATTCCTGCCAGGGCCCGGATTAAGGTTTGGGGATCCTTGGGCTGGGCCAGCCTGGCTACCATGATCAACTGTGCCGGTTCTGCCTGCGGCCGGGCAATTAAATCGCCGTGCAGGTCAGGCAGACCGTTGTGAATTACAACCATCTTTTCCGGTTCAAGCACGCGCAGCCGCAGCGCCAGATTATATTCACTCTGTGATACGGCAATCACCAGGCTGCCTTTGGCGGCGGCATAGCGTTCCAGAAAACGGTAAAAGCGGCCGGATAAAGTTTGCTTCCTGCCGCCAAATAAAAAACCGTGTGAAGTGTGCACTGCCGGCAGGCCGAGCTTCGCTGCAGCCAGACGGCCAAGGAACCCGGCCTTGTTGGAATGTGTCGCTACCAGGTCAGGCTGCAGTTCTTTCAACAGAACGGTGATTTGGCGCAGAGCTGCCGCATCATCAGCGGGGCTAACCGGGCGGACCAGGTTTTTCACCACCCGGCAGGGCACTTTCGCTTCCTGCAGCTGCCGGTAAAGTAATTCTCCCCGGCCGGCCAGCACTGTAACCTCCTCGCCCCGTTCAAGCAAGGCCGTTGAAAGGTCGCGGACATGGCTCTGAACACCCCCCAGGTCATCGGCCCTGGTTACCAGTTCTACTATCCTGATCTGAACCGCGCCTCCTTAACGTCCGATTCCGCTGTAGGTGAAGCCTAAACCTGCAAGCTCTTCACCATCAAGCATGTTACGGCCGTCAATAACAATTTTACTTTTCATCAGGCGGCCAAGCTCTTCCCAGCCAATCCGGCTGAACTGCTCCCAGTCGGTCAGCAGGGCCAAAGCGTCGCTTTCCCGGGCAGCCTCTTCCACAGAGCTGCAGTAAATTATATCCTGCTTCGGGTAGGTGCTCCGGTATTTATCGGCCGCTACCGGGTCGTACGCTTTAATGCGGGCCCCCATATCGAGCAGCTCGCTGATAATGTCAATCGCCGGCGATTCACGAATATCATCGGTGTTCGGCTTGAAGGCTAAACCAAGGATCGCTACCGTGCTGCCGCGAATTACCTTCAGGGTTTGCTGTAGTTTTTCAATCACCCGTTTGCGCTGACGGCGGTTAACCTCCAGGGCTGCCTGCACAAGCTGCATTTCACAACCGTACTGGCTGCCGGTAAATAATATTGAGCGTACATCTTTAGGGAAACAACTGCCGCCCCAGCCGACACCGGCCTGTAAAAAGCCGGGCCCGATTCTTTTATCCAGGCCAATACCCTTGGCCACCTCGTTAATATCAGCCCCCACCTTGTCGGCGATCGCCGAAAACTCATTGATAAAAGATATTTTTGTCGCCAGGAAAGCGTTAGCCGTATACTTAATCAGCTCTGCGCTGGTCGGGCTGGTGGTAACCAGGGCCGGTAAACTGTAACCCTCCGGGCGTGGTACCGCCTGCGGCGCGGTAAAGGTCTGTTCTAAAATAGGCGCATACATCTGGCGCAAAATATTTAAAGCTCGCACATCTCCGGTGCCGACCACAATCCGGTCGGGGTAGAAGGTATCGTGCAAAGCTGCTCCTTCACGTAAAAATTCGGGGTTTGAAGCAACACTAACGCAGCAATCATAGCCGCGTCTTTCCAGCTCTTCCCTGATCACCGTCTCAACCCGGCGGGCTGTGCCGATTGGTACTGTCGACTTGTTAACCACCACCGGCGGCTGTTCCGGGTTCAGGGCAGCCCCGATCCCCCGGGCCACTGCTTCGACATAACTGAGATCGGTATCGCCATTATCCTTGGACGGCGTCCCAACGGCAATTATAA
>CAZCHW010000099.1:0-7030 GCA_964498375.1 uncultured Syntrophomonadaceae bacterium
TGCACCGAAAGAAACCGCACGCCTTAAGTTCTCCCCAATCAGCTCAATTGCTTTCAGGGCATACATATCAGTCTGAATAGTTGCTTTTGGTGATGTATAGGACTCGATAGCGTGGGTCAGGGCGTCCATCCCTGTTGACGCAGTGACTGCAGGAGGCATTGAAAAGGTTAAATCGGGGTCAACAATGGCTACCTCCGGCAAGAGATGAATACTGACAACTCCTTTTTTTAATTGTGCAACAGGATCGGTAAATATTGCATTTTTCGTTACTTCAGCGCCTGTTCCGGCAGTTGTCGGAATTAACACTTTTGGTATTCCCTTACCCGGCACCAGGTTGACTCCCACATAATCTATAATCGTGCCCCCACAGGTTGCTAAAACAGAAACCCCTTTGGCCACATCAAGAGAGCTGCCACCACCAAGCCCAATAATTAAATCGCACTGGTGGACCTTAAAAACCGCAAGACAGCTTTCGAGATCATCAATGCTTGGCTCCGGTTTCACGTCAAGATAGGTTATCATCTTAGCATTTGCCTCGCTGATTTCTTTTTCCACAAGATCAACCAGGCCGGCCCCGGCCACTTTCTGATCGCTAATCAGAAATATTTTTTTTGCACCCCGGCCAAGTAATTCGGTTGACAGCTGTGCCAGTGCACCACTGCCAAAATAATTGACACCAGGCATACTAAACGGAAATACCATAATCATGGCTCCCTCCCCAAAATATTAATTGATTATTCTACATCTTTCATTCTATCACCTTCATCTACCCAACCAGTCTCCCTGCTCAATAAGCAATTCATCAGATAACTTGCGATATAAATCTAAAAACTTTTGACAAAGCACAGATTAATCAGTTATATTAATAAGAAATTTTCCAGGCAATCGCGGTAATCGATCTTACATAATAGAGGGGTGTTAGAAGCATGGACAAGCTTGATAAAGTTAAGACGGCTGGGTTAGATAAAGAAAACTCTTTTGAAATTGTCCAAAGACAGTGTGATATTTGCGCAGTGCTGCTTGACCTGCCAGATGACATCTATGAACTAATCCGCAACCCGATGCGGGAGATTCAGGTCTCAATCCCGGTACGCATGGATGACGGAACGCTCAAAGTATTTCGTGGATTCCGGGTGCAATATAATGATGTGCTCGGACCAACTAAAGGAGGCATCCGCTTTCACCCCGCTGAAACTATCGATACAATCAAAGCGCTGGCAGCATGGATGACTTGGAAATGTTCTCTCCTGGAACTACCGCTCGGAGGAGCCAAGGGTGGAGTGATCTGCAATCCCAAGGAGATGTCACCCGGTGAATTGGAAAGATTAAGCAGGGGTTATATCGAAAAGATTTGGCGATTTATCGGTCCCGATAAAGATATACCAGCTCCCGATGTATATACGAATCCACAGGTTATGGCCTGGATGATGGACCAGTATTCAAAAATTGCCGGCAAAAACCAGTTTGGGGTGATAACCGGCAAACCACTGTATATAGGCGGTTCAATCGGTCGCAACACCGCTACGGCCAGGGGAGGGCTTTATGTTATCGTGGAAGCCGCCCGTACTGCCGGGATGAACTTAAACGAAGCCACCCTGGCAATTCAGGGTTACGGAAATGCCGGCTACAACCTGGCTTACCTGGCTCATGATATCTTCGGTTGCAAAATTGTTGCTGTAACAGACCAGCGCGGCGGAGTATACAATGACCAGGGGCTGGACCCGCTGGCCTTGTACAATTACAAGCAGGAAAATCAAACAGTTGCAGGCTTCCCAGGCAGCGAATCGATCAAAAACGGTGAACTATTCAGCCTTGATGTCGACATCCTGTGCCCCAGTGCCCTGGAAAATGTAATAACCAGTCAGAACGCTGATGTGATTAAGGCTAAAATAGTCGCAGAGCTGGCAAACGGCCCAACTACTCCGGAAGCAGACGATATTCTCTTCGAGAAGGATATTCAGGTTCTGCCCGATTTCCTCTGTAATGCCGGTGGCGTTACAGTCTCTTATTTTGAAATGGTACAGAACTTCAGCATGCTCTACTGGGATGAAGCCGAAGTTTTCGACCGGTTAAAGAAAAAAATGGCTGCAGCCTACCACTCGGTTCTGAATGCCTCAGAAAAACATAAAATTAATATGCGCCAGGCCGCTTACATGGTCGCAGTCAAACGTATCGCCGATGCCATGGTCCTGCGAGGGTGGGTATAAATTACTTAAAAATGATCACAAACCCTGACAGGGGTTTAATTTAACGCACTATTTTAGATTTTACTTAGCAAAAAGTTCCCGGTTTTGTTTGCGCCAGTAGCTGCGGTAATAAATGTTGCCGCCAATTTTAGCAGGCTTATCTTCTGCCTCTGCCAGGTTAGATTCAAGCAGATCTTCTTCTGCCTGCAGCACCTCTGCAGTTATGGCAGCTAAATCCTCCTTTGAAGCCTGGCCGGGATCAATAGTGTTTAAGCGCTGGTCCGTTTCTTCCTCAATGCGGTTTCTTGCTGCCATATAACTGTTCAGACCGGATACCCGGTTTTCCAGGACAGCGCGATGCAATCTTTCCCGTTTCAACCAGAACTGCAGCGCCTCTTCTTCCTGCTGTTCATTAAAAGTCAGTCCTTCTGCCTCAATCAGCCAAAGCGGCTTGAACAGTGACAAACATGGGGTAGAAGCGCCGGTAACCAGGAATGTCGGGCGCAGATCATTCAACTCGACCACATAACTGCCGGTCGTATGGTCTCCGAAGATAAAACCGCCATGCATGCAAACGCTTTTTAAAGAATGCTTACTGAACTGGTGATCTTCAAGACCGGGTTCATGTGAGCGTAATATCTGTTTCATCGTCTGCATGGTAATCTGCCCTTTTTCAGCCTCAAGAAGGCACTGACTGCTTCCACCACGGCTCCGGGAGCCGCTGAAACGGGTAACCAGGGGATCGCTGTAACAGCGGGCGAAATGAAAATCAGCCTCACTTTTACACCATTTGCGTTCCAGGGCATGCTTAACCAGATCAGGGTGAGCCCGGTCATAATTGCGCCCGATACTGAGACGGTTTGATATTGTCCTTACATCCTTAACCATTTCAGCAGCCCAGAATTTACCGGCAGTTTCCAGAACCCAGGCTGAATGCCGGTCGGCGATTAGAAACGAATTGTGGTAAAAAAACTTTTTATGGTAGCCACAATTACCACCCTGGCCATGTTGTTCCAACAGTTCAATAAGTAGATCAACCGCTTCTTCACTGGTGCGGCAGCGCTCTAAGGCCAACCGCAGCATATCCATGCCCAGCAGGGCGGGAGGTCCCTGTTTTTCGCGGGTAAAAACCGCTTCATTCCCAATATTAAGTCCAAATTCATTGGCCCCCATTTCCGCCCCCCACATCCAGGACGGTTTCAGGAGGAATATCTCATATGTTTCTTCAACCTGATCAATCTCTATATATGTGCATCTTACTTTTGCGCCTGCTGAATATTTTTTCCGGGGTGCTCTGATCATTAACAAAGGCTCATTCGGCTGTCGATCACTATTTTTAGCAAAAATCACATTACCACTTTGGGTAGCTGATCCTAAAGCTACCATTGTATCGCACATTTTGGCCAACCTCCTGCCTGATGTTAAAGTCTGACATAAACTTGAGTAAATTATTCAACAAGTATAGCCTGAATCCTTTTGATTACATCTCAGCGGCAAAATTGAAGGGCCATACCTGTTGAGGTCCGGCCCTTCAAAGAGTCTACTCATAATCTGTATATTTTATTATTACAGCTTACCTTTTTAACTAATATCCTGTTCAATCTGAACTACAACTTCAACCTTCTCATCTTCCCGGAAAGCCTTAAGCAGGGCAACCATCATGAAAACCATAATGATCATGAAGGGGAATCCGAAGACAAAGGCAACAGTTTGCACAGCGCTCAAACCACCGGTTAAGAGCAACATGGCAGCAATTGCCCCAGCAACAATACCCCAGAAAACGCGCAGGGTGTTCTTTGGATCAAGGTTGCCTCCTGATGTCATCATGCTGACAACATATGTAGAAGAGTCCGCTGAAGTTATGAAAAAGATACTGGTCAGAATCATTGCAACAACAGATAGTAATCCGGCCGCCGGCAGGTTGTTGAACATGGCAAAAATAGCGGTGGTAACATCAGCATAGGTTGCATCTACAACTCCACCCGCGCCAAATAGTTCAATATTGATTGCTGTTCCACCCATAATTCCAAACCAGATGGTACAAAGCAGGGTGGGGGCGAGTAAAATACCGATCACGAACTCCTTAATCGTTCTGCCCCTGGAAATTCGGGCAATAAAACTACCTACAAAAGGAGCCCAGGTGATCCACCAGGCCCAGTAAAATACTGTCCATCCACCAACCCAATCCCAACCGGCATGTTCAGCTACTGCTCCCTGACTGTCGGTAAAGAAACTCATAAAGATGATGTTCTGTAAATAACCACCCATTGCTTCAACAAAAGTGTTAACCAGGTAGCGGGTCGGTCCCAAGAACAACACTGCAACCATCAAAAGGAAGAACAGGTACATATTAATGGTACTTAACCATTTAATTCCCCTGCGAATACCGGTCACCGCTGAGATTGTGAAGAGAATTGTAATTACCACGATGACCCCAATTGAAACTCCAGTTGAAGCAGGTATGCCCCCCACAAGATCAAGGCCGGTAGTTATTTGCATTGCGCCCAAACCGAGCGACGTGGCAACACCAAAGAGAGTTACAACAATAGTTAAAATATCTATTGTTTTTCCCCAGCCACCTTTGATTCCTTTCTCGCCAAGTAAAGGCTTAAAAGTTGAACTGATCAGGCCTGGCATACCACGCCTGAACTGAAAATAAGCCAGGCACATAGCAACCACACCGTAACATGCCCAGGGGTGAAGTCCCCAGTGGAAAAAGGAATACCTCATGGCTTCGACTGCCGAAGCTTTAGTGCTGGGGTCGGCAAAAGGAGGACCGGCAAAGTGGTAGATCGGTTCTGCCGCCCCCCAAAAGACCAGACCAATGCCCATCCCTGCTGCAAAAAGCATGGCAAACCAGGCAGCTGTACTGAATTCAGGTTCTTCATCATCTTTTCCCAGTTTAATATGACCGTACTTACTGAAGGCCAGGACCAGGCAAAAAATTAAAAACAGCATTGTCAGAGATAAGTATAGCCAGCCAAAGTTAGTTAAAAAGAAATCAAAAAGAGCCTGAAAAGTACTTTGCATTGCGGCTGGATTGGCTATGGTAATCCCTACAAAAAGCAAGCAAAATAATGCTGCCAGCCAAAATATTGTTTTGTCATAATCGCCAAAAAGCTTATTCATCTTGTACCTCCTTAAAATAATTACATTTCTGAAAGCAGTTTAATCATTAGGGCGCCATTATCACCTCCTAAAATAAAAGCGACAGATCATATCTAATCTGCCGCCCTGCTATTTTAAAGAAGCTTCTTTAACTAGCTGATCAATTTTTTGACTTATTGTGCTTTCCAATGTTTCGGGATTGTGATTTTCGATTAAATCGCGAGCCCGGGCCATCGCTTTTTCTCCCATGGTCAGCGAACCGTCAGCTGCCCAGCGAGGATAAGAGCGGCGATCGCTCATTTTTGGGAACCAGAGCTCCGACTTGAAATTGTCATAAGTGTGTTTAGCTGTCACGAATTCGCCCATAGGGCCTACTTCCCTGATCTCCTGCAGCGCAAGTGTAAGCTCATCGACCCTGATTCCCTTAATCAGTCGCTTTGTGAAACCAATGATCTCATCACACATTACAAGCATCGCCAGGTTACTGCAATTGCCTCCTTCAGTATAACCAACATCATGTATCATGTTCGTTCCACTCATCGCCGACATCATGATTGATGCGGTAGCCTCTAGCGCAGCCTGTTCGTCAACAGCCTTGGAATCAGTACAACCGGCTGTCCCCCAGAGCGGCAGGTTATAATCATGGATTATTTCAGTCAGAGCAGCATGCATCAGGTCAAATTCAGGGCAGCCATATGACATGGCCATGGTATGCATATCAGTAGCGCCGGTAACAACTCCTAAAGCAACCGGCGCTCCTTCCCGCACGAGTTGGTGAATAACCAGCCCGCTTAAACACTCAGCCAGAGTAACTACCATAGTCCCAGCCAGACTTACCGGAGTGGTTGCTCCGGCGGTCGGCGCTGAGACACATACAAATGGCAAATTCATTTCAGCGGTAAAGATAAGTTTTTCAAGAGCTTCAACTGTATGAAGCAGTGGTGTGTTGGAGCATGAGAAGAGGGCCAGGAAAGGATACTTCTGTAGTTCTTCCAGGCTACCACTTACTGCTGTGCACATATCAATGATCGTGTGGCAGTTCTGTTCATCAAAACCCCAATGAACAATTGGCTTGTTTGTGTTTTCAAGGATAGCCTGCAGCTGATACAGATCGGCATAACGGGTTGACACATCTTCAATCGTCCCGAAATCCATGACAAAATCTATGTTTTCAAGGGCATCCATCACTTTTACAGCATTTACAGTATCCTGTTTACGGGGCCGTCTTCTTTCTCCATTGTAAGGATCTATAGTGTATGTGGTAGATGGACCCGGACCAAAATTAAAGTTTTTTCCTTCAAAGAGTAGTCTGTTGCAGCCTTTCTGGTCGTAAAGGGCAAAACCTGAAGGAGCAGATCGCAAAGCCCGTTCTACCAAAAAGCGGGGTATTCTAACTTTTTCGCCGTCTACAAAAGCACCTGCTTTTTTTAACATTTCAATCGCCCGGCTGCACTTGATAATTACCCCCACATCTTCAAGTACAGCAAGCGCTGTAAAGTGGATCTCCTCACGTTGACTTTTTGACAATACCTGGAATGATAATGTCCGGTTCTCCACATAGCTGGGCTGCATTACTTCACCCCATATCTTTTTAATTTATATAGCTTTTCTCATTCAACAGTCTTGCTTACCTGCAGCTTAGCAGCTTGCTCCCCCTCAACCTTAACCGGCCAGTTTCTGAGCCAGGTCTTTGGCGGAAGCGGCATCGGGAGCCCAGCCGTCAGCGCCAATTTCAT
>CAZCHW010000100.1:0-6959 GCA_964498375.1 uncultured Syntrophomonadaceae bacterium
AATTATCGCTCTACCCTTTTTATTTTCTATTAATAGTTGAAAATTCCTTCTTCACAAAAACCATAAAAAATAGAACAGTCCAAATGCTCCACTTTTTATGGCTTTCTATAAGACAAATGAAAGTAACTTTTATTGCAGGCGGCTTAAGAAATCTTCCATCCGATCCAAGCCTTTTCGAATATTATCCATAGAGGTTGCATAGGAAAGCCTCATTGCTTCAGGCGCTCCGAAACCAACTCCAGGCACCGCAGCAACCAACCCTTCTTCAAGAAGCAGGTCAGCAAATATTTCGCCATTCTCGATAACCCTGTTATTATATTTCTTGCCGAAAGTTTTACTAATATCAATAAACAAATAAAATGCCCCTTCAGGCATCAGGTATGAAATATAGTTCATTTTATCAAACCGGTTCACCATGTAATTTCGTCTTTCCTCGAAGGCCTTCCACATGTCCGTAACACAGGCCTGTGAATCATTAAGAGCTGCACAGGCAGCAATCTGGGCAATAGAATTCGGGTTCGAAGTGGCGTGGCTTTGAATGTTCGCCATAACTTTCGCCAATTCAACTGTTGAAGCGGTATAACCGATCCGCCAGCCGGTCATTGCGTAAGTTTTGGAAGCACCATTAATTACAATGGTTAAATCTTTTATCGCTTCACCAAGGGAAGCGATCGAGATATGTTCGCCGCTATAAATAAATTTTTCATAAACCTCATCGGACAGGACAAAAACTTTTTTATCCACCGCTACTTTAGCGATTGCTTCAAGTTCGTTGCGGCCATAAACCATACCGGTAGGGTTGCTGGGACTGTTTAAGACAATTGCTTTTGTTTTATCGGTTATAGCTGCCTCTAAATCAGCCGGATTAACTTTGTACCCTGCTGCCCTGGTGGTGTTTAAAACAACCGGCTTCCCACCATATAGCTTGACCAGTTCGGGATAGCTAACCCAGTAAGGGGCAGGAATGATTACTTCATCCCCCTCATTTAAAAGAGTGGCAAAAATATTAGCCAGAGAATGCTTGGCTCCGTTACTTACCACTATTTGGCCGGGTGTGTAATCAAGACCGTTATCCCGTTTTAGTTTTGCACAAATTGCTTCTTTTAATTTAGGGATACCGCTGGCAGCAGTATAACGGGTAAAACCATCATTTATCGCCCCGACTGCAGCAGCCCTGATATGTTCAGGTGTATCAAAGTCTGGCTCTCCAACTCCAAAATTAACTACATCCTTGCCCTCTGCGATCATTTGCTTAGCTTTAGTGTCGAAAGCTAATGTCGGTGATGCAGAGATGCTGGTTGCTCTAACAGATAGCACTATAAAATCAGCCTCCTTGTTTTGTTTTTTTCAACACATTATTTAATAGTCAGCTTCTTCGTTGTCGTGAGCGCACTGACTATCTATAATCTGGCAATCACTAAAGAAAATCGAGCCCATTTAATCAAGAATGCCCGACCAGCTTTAACCGGCCGGGCAAATACTACCAGTCTAGTTCATTTCCTCGGCAGCTTTTTTTACTGCTTTAACAATCTTGACATAACCGGTGCAGCGGCACAGGTTTCCAGAAATAGCTTTACGTATTTCCAGATCGTCGGGATGACTATTACGGTCGAGCAAAGCTTTCGACGAGATAACCATGCCGGGGGTACAAAATCCGCACTGAATTGCCCCTTCTTCGACAAAGGCTTTTTGAAGAGGATGTAAATTCTCAGGCGTGCCAATTCCTTCGATGGTCTGTATATCTTTGCCCTGGGCCAGAGCGGCCAGAACCAGGCAGGAATTAACCGGTTTGCCGTCAATTAAGATGGTGCAAGTTCCGCACTCGCCTTCACCGCAACCTTTTTTAGTTCCCGTGAGGTGCAATTCATCACGCAGTACATCAATCAGCAGGGCGTCCTCGTTAATTAACAGTTCTTTGTTTTCACCGTTTACCTTTAAAACAACTGCAATTTTTGCCATTATTTACGGCCTCCTTTACCGGCCTCGGCAGCCCTCAGCACTGCTTCCTTTACAGCCCGGGCGACAATTACACCTGAGACTTCAAGTCTGTATTCAGCGGTGCTGCGAGCGTCTTTTATCGGCTTAATATCACTTCTGACAGCCTGATGTAACGATTCACGGCTGACAGCTTCAGGCTGTTGTCCTTTGAACAGTTTTTCTGCTTCAAACAACCTGACAGGAGTCGGAGCGACTGAACCCATGGCAATTCTAATCTCTTCTACCGCAGTATGTGCAGAGTTCATTTTGACATAGGCCGCAGCTGATACGATTGAGAGAGTAACCGCTTTGCGTTTACCCAGCTTAACAAAAGCAGCTCCTTCATTGGAGCCAAGGGGAGCAAAACTGATTTTTTCAATTATTTCCCCTTCTGCCAACACGGTACAGCCCGGGCCGGTAAAAAATTCGGACAGCTTTAATGTCCTGCTTCCATTTGCCCCGGCCAGATGGATGTCAGCATCTAAAACCAACAGGGCCGGTGCGGAATCAGCAGCAGGAGAAGCGTTAGCCAGGTTGCCACCTAATGTAGCAAGGTTGCGAATTTGCCATGAAGCCACTTTATCGCATGCCTCAGAGAGGACAAAAGCATTTTCGCTAATCACCGAAGATTCGGTTATTTCACCATGGGTAACCATGGAGCCTACCGATACCTGGTTTTGTTCCTTTTTGATCTGAGCCAGTTCCGGAACTGCCTTGAGGCTGATCATATATTCCGGAACCTCGCATTTTTCCTTCTTGAATGCCGGGATAAGATCTGTTCCTCCGGCAATCAATCTGCCGCTGCTTCCCTTTTCAGCACAGTGCTGAAACAGTTCTTGCAGGTTGGCGGGATTAACCAGTTTGAAGTTTTTCACTATTGGTCCCTCCCTTTCTCTTTTAACAGAGCAAGGATTTTTTCCGGTGTGGCAGGCAGATCCCTGACCCTTATTCCAACAGCATCGTAGATAGCCTGGATGATCGCCGGAGCAATCGAGTTGCAGGATGGCTCTCCGATACCTTTGGCGCCATACGGTCCCAGGCCTGCCCCTGATTCAACGGTAATACTTTCAACATTTGGCGCATCAAGAGCAGTTGGGATTGCATAGTCGGTAAACGATGGATTTAGGGTAATTCCATCGTTAAGTAGTATTTCTTCGGTCAAGGCGTATCCCATACAATAGATGGAACCGCCTTCCATTTGCCCTTCGCAACGCAGAGGGTTGAGAACCCGTCCGACGTCGAAACAGGATACAATATTAAGCACTTCTACTTCGCCGGTTTCTGTGTCTACTGAAACTTCTGCAGAATGTGCACCGAAAGTGAAATCGGGATGTACCTGACCCTGGACGTTTGACAGATCGGGAACATCGGTAAAAGGAGCATTGAACTGAGCTTCATGGAAAAGCTCGATTCCTTCACCGGAGCACATCAGGATTACCTGCTTTAGGGGTAATGATTTTTCCGGTGCAGCAGTTACTACCACTTTTTCATCGGCCAGGTCCAGTTGATCGGCCGGCACATTGAGCTCTGCTGACGCCCGTTCAAGTAACCTTTGGCGTAAAACCTTGGCTGCTTTCAAAGTAGCATTACCGGACATATACAACTGTCTGGTAGCAGTAGTAGTTCCGGCCAGTGGAGTTAAAGCTGTATCACTAATATATATTTTAACTTTCGTCAGTGGAACACCCAGTTCTTCTGCAGCGATCTGGCAAAGCGAAGCAGCTTGACCGCCTCCAAGGTCGGGAACCCCACAACGAATTGTCAGGCTGCCGTCAAGTTCGACCCTGATGTAAGAACGGGAGGTGTCATGCAGGAAAGTCATCCGCCCGTAGGTCATCATCCCTATGGCCATGCCCCGGCCAACTTTTTTGCTTTCATCGGCAGGCACAGGCTTAGCTTTAGCATCGATTGCTTCCCAGGCCTTAACGCCAACATCCGGCAAGGCAACGTAGCGATCCATTTTCATGCCTCCGGCCAGAACATTACCCTGGCGAATACAGTTCTTTTCTCGAATCTCAAGGGGACTGATCCCCAATTTTTCCGCCAGTTCACTGATGATAGACTCGTAGGCAAAATTGACCTGTGGCGAACCGAAACCACGGTTTGCGCTGCCGAAAGGATTATTTGTCAGGGCAGACTTACAATCTACTGCCACATGATCTATAACATAAGGACCTGCCGCGCAGACGGTGGAATACATGAGTACCCAGGGGGACAAGTAGGGGTAAGCGCCGGAATCGGATAAAACCTCTGCCTGGATAGCAGTTATTTTACCATCATTTTTCGCGCCAATTTTATATCGCATCACGTAGCGGTGTCTTTTACTGTGTGCTATAAATGATTCTTCCCTGGTATAGGTGAGCTTGACCGGACGACCGGTTTTTACGGTTAGAAGCGCAATGAAGGATTCAACGGTAATATCTTCTTTGCCACCGAAGCCGCCTCCCAGCATTGTTCCGATAACCCGGACTTTATTTTCCGGCCAGCCAAGAACTTTAGCAATTCCCCGGAAATGTTCAATTACCTGAGTGCTGACCCTGATTGTCAAAACTCCCTGCTCATCAATCCAGGCCACTCCTGATTCAGGCTCCAGGTAGGTATGATCTACAAAGGGAACGCGATAGGTATTTTCAACAATTGCATCTGCTTCGGCAAAACCTTGAACAACATCACCCTTGTGGCTCTTAAAGTGGGCAATAATGTTGGTGTCATCTTCACCAACCTTGTAAGAGTCAGGTTTCACCGCCTCTTCTACATCATAAACACCAGGCAGTGGTTCATATTGCACATCGATTAGCTTTACTGCTTCTTCAGCCTGGGTTACTGTTTCCGCTGCAACCAGGGCAACTGCTTCACCGGTGAATCTGACTTTATCCTCAGCCAGAACCCTGTAGAGAGCTTCAAAACCCCCGCCGACGTCTTTACTCTGGCCAAACTTGGTAATCGTGTTGTTATGCGGGACATCTTTGGCAGTTAAAACTGCCTTTACTCCGGGTAAAGCTTCTGCACGGGCAGTATCTATGGAAAGTATTTTTGCTGCCGGGTATTTGCTGCGCAGCACTTTTGCATGCAGCATTCCGGGCATAGAAAAATCTTCTGCATAGTTTAACCTGCCGCTAACTTTGACCAGGTCATCATGTTTCGGAGATGCTAATCCGATACATTTTAAATGCTCCTGCATCTTTATGCCTCCTTTTCAGGACCGGGCATTACCGGTCCCGGTAATATTGCAGATTATCCGGCCGCCGGTTCCTCCAGCGGCCGGCAGACTGAACAACTTAAACCAGGCTTAAGTCAAAAAGCTGATTGAACGCCTGATAAGCCAATTTTTTAATTGCTTCGCGTTTATAGGGTAGCGAATAGCGTCCTGGTATAGCCGCATCACAAACCCGGGCCAGGCTTTCAGCAACCGCTGTCGCCAATTCCTGATCAGCCTTTTTCCCTGAAAACAGAGCTTCTGTATCAGGGCAGCGGTAAGCCTTGGTACCGACAGCACCAATAGCAACACGCCCCTCTTTGATCACCTTGGAGCTTCGATCAAAGTTGGCTACCAGGGCCAGGTTAATTCGGGCTGTGTCAACACTAACCCTTCCGAGTTTGACAAAAGTGCTGTCAAAACCGGCTTCCGGAGCCGGAAGTTCAAACGAGTGCAATAATTCGTCCGGCTCGATAATTGTTTTTTCTTTGCCTACTATAAACTGATTAAGCGGAACTACCCTTTCACCTTTTTGGCTGACCAGCTTAAGCTGCGCATTGAAAGTGAGCAGAGGGGGCACAGTATCAGCTGGAGGAGCAGCATTGCAAACATTACCACCCATGGTAGCCATGTTCCGGATTGCAATTGCACCGATCGACTTGATTGCTTCATGAAGCGCCCGGTAATTTTTCCTGAGCTCATCTGATTTTTCCAGATCGGATAACAGGGTTGCTGCTCCAATTTTAAGGCCGGCGCTGGTGTCGATAAAGTCTAATTCTTTAATACTCTTGATGTACATCAAATGTTCACAGGCAAAATGGTTACGCTTCATTTTAGCCAGAACATCGGTTCCACCGGCCAGCACTTTGATCCCCGGTTTATACTGGTTTAGAAGGGCCAGCGCTTCCGGGAGCGTCTGAGGCTCATGGTAAACAAATTCATGGGCCAGTATTCTTGTATTGGTATGCATACTAAGCTCTCCCTTCTTCTTTAGCCTGCAAAGCGGCTACAACTTCAGCCGGGGTGATCGGCAATTTGGTAAACCGGATTCCTGTTGCATTGTAAACTGCATTGGCAATGGCAGTGGCAATCGAGTTAACTGCTGCTTCGCCAAGTCCTTTTGCGCCATAGGGACCGGTAGGTTCGTAAGTGGCGGCAAAGCCGGTTTCAGTCTTAGCCAGTGGAGGCATTTCCACGGCAGTAGGCATTTTGTAACTGTCGTAAAAACCTTCACACTTTAATTTGCCGGTATCGGGATCGTAAGCGGCATCCTCAAGGGTGCTGTAGCCAATCCCCCGGTTTAATCCACCGACCAACTGGCCTTCCAGCATGTCGGGGTTAATTGTGGTTCCGCAGTCACCCAGGGCTACCGAACGGACAACCTTAATTTGTCCTGTTCGCTTGTCAACCTCAACTTCAACAAAATTGGTTACAAAACAGGGCGGACAATTTTTTTGACGGTAACTTCCGGTTGCCGCGATTGTACCGATACTCATAAACCTGGCCTTGGCTGCTACTTCCCCTACAGTCATGCGCTTACAGTTCAAGCCCTTGGCTACAACTACTCCCTGGCCAATCTCCTTATCCATAATCAGATCTAGATCATGAGGATTTTCTTCCATAAATTGGGCCGCCAGCGCCATCAACTGTTCTTTAGCTTTCAGGGCAACATGGTACGCTGCTCCGCAGCCACAATATACTCCACGGGTTGCATGTGTATTAACATCATACCCTGTCGTACGTGTATCAGTTGGTGATAAACTGACCATTTCATAAGGAACTTTTA